>RFJN01000090.1 GCA_003694875.1 Planctomycetota bacterium
CGGGCTTCGCTCCCGCCGCACGGCTCGGCCGCACGGCCTCGTTCGAGATCGAGGCGGCGGGGCTGGCGGCTCCGCGGTGGTTCCGCTTCGGCCGCACGCTCGACGCGGTGCGCAGTCGCTACTCGGGTGAGAGGCTGCATGCGCCGCACGAACTGCACCTTCCCGTCGGGACACGGCGCGTGGCGTCGGACGCCCCGCGGATCGCGGCGCCGCGGCTCGAGGCGGTCTACGGGCGGCGCTGGCGCTTCGACGTGCCGGTGGGCCAGGGCGCGGACGCGCTCGGGCTCGGTGCGCACGGTCTCGAGGGGCGGTACGCCGCGCAGCGCTGGCTCGAGACGTCGCGCAGCCTGACGATCGAACCCGCGCTGTACGGCGGTGGCGTCACGGGGGTGCGCGGTCCGGTGTTCGCGACGACCGGCGCCCCGGGCATGGACACGCTGCAGCTCGGTGGCCGGTCGGTGCCGGCGGCCGCGCCGCGTTCGGCACGGGCCGCGAGCCGGCGTGGCGCGCGGGTGCCGTCGGGCGCGGCGCCGGCGGCGCGGCTCGGTGCGGGCGCCGGGGCGGGCTTCATCCCCATGCCCTCGACGGGATCGCGGACGGTCACCTCGTACGTGCAGGTGCTCGAGGCGCTTGGACTCGGGGCGGGCGCGCCTGCGCTCGGCGGCATGGTCGCGCCGCCCGCGGAACCCGGGCTGCGCGCGACCGAACCGGTCTCGCTGCAGGTCGGCCAGGGCGCGACGGGGCGTCGCGGCTGGGCGCCGATCGCGGCGCCGCGGACCGGCTTCGCCGATCGCTTCCGGCTCGACGGCTGGCTGCCCGCACCGGCGTTTGCGTCGGGACGCGGCGGTCAGGGCGGGTCGGTCGGGGCGCTCGGGGCGACGGGGCGCCGGCTCGAACACGGCGTCGGTGGTCGGGCTCGCTCGTTCGCGCCGCCGGTCACGCCCGCCACGATCCCGCTCGACCTCGTCTCGCAGCTCGGTGGCGTGACCGACCGGGTCGCGCGGGCCGCGGCGCGGCGGCTGGCGTGGGCGCCGCCGGTGGCGGCCGGTGCGCGGCGGCCGACCTTCGCCCTCGCGCAGCTCGCACCCCTCGCTGACGAGCAGACGTCGGGACCGCTCGCCGGGTCGATCGCCATGGGGTCGCGGCGACGCGTGGTCTCGCACAGGCGCGATCGCGTGTTCGCCATCGGTGGCTCGGCTCGCAGGGCGGCGGCGCGCGCAGCTCGGCTCGCTGCTCCGCTCGCCGACACCGGTGCGACCGCCGGCCTCGAGGAACTCGCCGCCGTGGTTCCGAGTCGGCCCGCGGCGCGGCGCCGGACCGGTCGTGTGCCGACGCTCGAGGGCATCGAACTCGGTGGTGCGTTCATCGAGCGCCGCCGGCGCAGTCGCTTCGACGCGGAACGGCTGCGGCGGGTCGGTGTGCCGGTGCCGATCGGCAGCGAGTGGATCGAGGCGATCGAGCAGACCGAGCGCGAGGGCGCCGACATGCCGCTCGTGCAGCGGCTCGCTGCGCCCCGGGCGCGCTCGTCCGACACCGCTCCGATCTCGCTGGCGGTCGGCCAGGGTGGTCGGGGGCCGTCGGCGCTGTCGCGGCTCGTCGACGAGGTGGTCGGACGGCCGCGGACGGTGGGGCGGCGTCCGGCGATCGAACAGGCGCGGGCGTTCGAGCGTACCCGCCGCGAGGTGGAGAGCGGGCTGGCGTGGCTCGGCGGGGATGAGGCGGTCGCGCAGCGGCGCGAGCCGGTGCGGCCGAGCCGCGGTCTGAGCGACGCCTTCCGACCGCGGACAGACCGCGGCACGCGGCGCTGGAGCGGCTTCGAGTCGCAGCCGCCGCGGGCGCCGGCCGCGTTCGGCCGGGTGCGCGAGCCGGTGGAGGCGCGGCCGCCGCGGCTCAAGATGGTGAACACCGGCGTCGGTGCGCCGCGCGAGCAGTTCGATCTCGCCGAGGTGCTGCAGCAGGCGTTCGATCTGCCCGAGGAGGCGCTGCCGGTCATGCGCAAGGGGCTGTTCAGCGGTCTGGCGACCAACATCAAGAAGTCGCTCGGCGAGGTGACGCAGTGGATCGCGCAGCTCGAGAAGCTGCGCAAGCCGCGGCAGCGCACCCCCGATATCAGCCAGCTCGTCTACCAGGTCTACGACCGGATCAAGAGCGAGATGGAGTGGGAGGCCATGCGCCGCGGCGTGGTCTGATCGTGACGGCAGCAAGGGGTTCCGGAGCGCACGGGGCCACGCTACGATGAAGACGAGTGGCAACCGAGCGGCTGCACGCCGTGCTGAGCAAGGACGAAGGGGACGGAGGCGGCTATGGGCCTGCAGAAACTGACGATCCAGCCCGCGGAATCGAAGTCCGGGGTGAAGAAGGTCGAGGTGATGTTCAATCCCTCGGAGTACACGCTCTACCGCTCCGTGCCCTGGCACGAGCACAACATCCAGGGCTACGACGCGCCGGTGCTCGAGTTCACCACCGGCGAGTGCTACCGCGCCGACTTCGAGCTGCTGTTCGATGGCTACGAGAACCACCAGAACGTGCGCGAGCAGATCGACGAGATCGAGAAGTACGCCCTCGTCGATCCGGAGCTGCACCGTCCTCCGGTGGCGCTGCTCGTGTGGGGCACGGCGCTCAACTTCAAGTGCGTGCTCGAGAAGATCCAGGTGCGCTACACGCTGTTCAAGGACGACGGGACCCCCTTGCGCGCGGTCGTCAACACGACGTGGAAGGAGTTCTCGGAGGCGAACGAGCAGCTGCAGGCCAAGCCGCGGCACTCGGCCGACCACACCAAGCGCCGCGTCGTCAAGCAGGGCGAGACGCTGAGCTGGATCGCGGGCAAGGAGTACGACGACCCGAGCCTGTGGCGGGTGATCGCGGACGCGAACGGGATCGACGACCCCATGCAGATCGAGCCGGGCACCGAGCTCGTGATCCCGGCGATCGTCTGAGGCGACGGCACAGCCCCGACGCAACCGAGCCACGACGAGGCGGCTCGCGCCCCCGCGGCGCGAGCCGCCGCGCGTTTGTGGGGGCGGAGGCACGGCAGGC
>RFJN01000484.1 GCA_003694875.1 Planctomycetota bacterium
GGCGTACGGAAGTACGTCGAGGACGGCTTCGGTTCTCGCGACGCCGCAAGTCGGTGATCAGCCGGAGATCGCAGCAGGGGGCGTTTCCAGACAGAGCCTTGCCGCCACGCGGCGTGCCGGCCGCGCTGGTGACACGGCGGCGGTTCGGGGTAAGATCGCGCGTCCGATCGAGCACGGCGCGCACCGCGCGTGCTGCCGCGAAGGAGGAGCGAGCATGCAGACCTATCGCCTCATGACGCTCAACCGCTACATCGCCGAGGAGCAGCAGTGGCACCCCGAGGCGACCGGCACCTTCACGCGCATGATGTGGGACATCTCGCTCGCGGCCAAGCTCGTCTCGCGCGAGGTCAACAAGGCCGGGCTCGTCGACATCCTCGGCGAGACCGAGAACGAGAATGCCTCGGGCGAGCGGATCCAGAAGCTCGACCTCTACGCGCAGCACCGCTTCGCGCGCACCCTCGGACGCGGCGGCTATCTGTGCGTCATGGCGTCGGAGGAGGAGGCCGACCCGATCCCCGTCACCGACGGCTATCCCACCGGCCCTTACGTGGTGGTGTTCGACCCGCTCGACGGCTCGTCCAACATCGACGTGAACGTGAGCCTCGGCACGATCTTCGGCATCTACCGGCGCGTGAGCGAGGGCGAGGGGCCGGGCACGCTCGCCGACCTGCTGCAGCCCGGCTCGAAGCTGATCGCGGCGGGATACGTGATCTACGGGTCGTCGACCATGCTCGTGTACACGAGCGGCAACGGGGTGCACGGCTTCACCCTCGACGCCTCGCTCGGCGAGTTCCTGCTCTCGCACCCCGATATCCGCATGCCCGAACGCGGCTCGATCTACTCGGTCAACGAGGGCAACCTCTCGCGCTTCGACCCCGCGACCCGCCGCTACCTCGCCCACCTCAAGGAGCAGGCGCCGGCGGACGGACGCCCCTACTCGCTGCGCTACATCGGCACGCTCGTGGCCGACTTCCACCGCACGCTGCTGCGCGGCGGAATCTTTCTGTATCCGGCGCTGCGGCGCTCCGACGGCAGCTTCAAGCCGAAGCTGCGGCTGGTGTACGAGGCGAACCCGATCGGCTTCATCGCCGAGCAGGCGGGCGGGCGCGCGAGCACCGGCCGCGAGCGCATCCTCGATCTGCAGCCGGGCGAGCTGCACGAGCGGGTGCCCTTGATCGTGGGCAGCCGCGACGACGTGGCCGCCTACGAGGCCATGGTCCGCGAGCACGGCTGAACGACGGCGGCGCCGGCGGTCCGCTGCCCGCGCTCAGGCGGCCCGCCAGCCGCGCTCGGCAAGCAGCCCCGCCACGTGGCGCCACTCGGCGGCGATCCCCTCGGGGCTCGGGCCGGCCGGTGCGCCGGGCAGCACGCTCCAGGTATAGGTCTCGATCTCGAGCGCGGGCGGCTCGGGCCAGCGCAGCACCTCGTCGAGCGCCGGACCGAGCGCACCGGCGGTGGTCTGCACCTCCGGGGCCGCGCACCGCTCGAAGACCGGCACGTGGAAGTGCGCGCGCACCCGCCGGCCGGCGAGGCGGGGATCGGCGAGAGCGAGCGGCAGGTCGTCGGCGCGGGCGGTAGCGTCCACCGCGACGCACTGGTGCAGGTAGCGGGGTTCGGCGAACGGCGCGAGCGCCTCGAGCGGCCCCTCGATCGCCGCCGACAGCTGCATGCGCCCGATCGCCACGCCGGCCTCGAACAGCGAGCGCAGCGAGTCCGGCAGCGACTCGCCGAGCACCGCCTGGTGGCAGCAGTCGAAGCAGACCCCGAGGTAGCGGTCGTACGCGGCGCTGCGGGCGTGACCGCGACACAGCGCGAGCAGGAAGGAGAGCACCTCGTCGGTGCGCTCGAGCACGCAGCCCGGCTCCGGCTCGAGCAGCACCCGGATCCGGCGACCGGTCTCGCGCTCGAGCTGCTCGAGCGCGCCGGCCGCCTCGAGCAGCGACGCACCCGCGATCGAGGCGCGCGAGCCGGCCTGCTCGGCGTGCGCCCGCCAGCCGAGCGGCACCGTGCTCACCGCGGCGTGCTCGAGCCCCTCGGGCAGCAGCGCCGCGAGCACCCGTGCGGCCGCGACCGTGTAGGCGATGCGCTCGCGCTCCCACCACGGCGGGCGGTACACCGCGTCCTTGACCACCGGAGCGTGGAACTGCTCGTACGGAAAGGCGTTGAGGCCCACACACACCCAGCCCGCGTCCCGCAGGACGCCGCGCAGCCGGTCGATGTGCGCCGGACGCGCGAGCAGGGCGTCGACGAGCGAGGCGGGCAACCACAGCCCGAGCCCGAGCGGCTCCGAGCCCGGCAGCAGCCGACGCACCGGCCGCCACAGCGTCTCGATCCGCTGCTCGAGCGCGGCGAGATCGCTCGCGGGGTGCACGTTCGAGCAGTAGCTCAGCCACACCGACCGCCCCCCGGGCCCGATCCAGCGTCCCACCCGCTTCTCTCCCGCTCGTGCTCGCCGCCGCGTTGGGTGCCGGCCTGATTGTAGCGACGAACCCGCCCGATGAACCCGCGGTGCCCGCGGCGCTTTTCGGGCGACAGCCCCATGGGGTATTCTTGGGCAGCCCCGGCGACCGGCCGTCGCGCCGCCGAGACGAGGAGCCTGTGGTGCCGAACATCCGACTGCGCAAGAAGCGCGACGTCACGCCGTTCCGCAAGATCGCGATCGGGACGTGGCGCGACGCCTACGACCCGTCGGTCTACGGCTACATGACGCTCGACGTCGATCCGGCGCTGCGCTACATCGAGGCGTTCCGCCGCCACTACAACAAGCACCTCACCATGACCCACCTCGTGGCGAAGGCGACCGCCGCCTCGCTCGCCGCCTGCCCCGAGGCCAACGCGATCCTGCGCTGGAACCGCATCTATCTGCGCGAGACGATCGACATCTCGCTGCAGGTGGTGATCGCCGAGGACGGCGACGCCTCGCAGGCGGACCTCAGCGTCGTCAAGGTGCCGGAGGCCGATCGCAAGAGCCTGCTCGAGATGATCGATCTGATCGAGACGCGGGTGCGCAAGATCCGCTCGCGGCAGGACGAGGAGCTCGAGCACACGCGCCAGTCCATGCGCTGGGTGCCGTTTCTGTGCATGAACCTGTTCATGCGCACCCTCAGCGTGCTGCTGTACACCTTCAACCTCGATCTGCGCTGGGCCGGACTGCCGCGCGATCCGTTCGGCTCGGCGTTCGTGACGAGCATCGGATCGATCGGGCTCGAGGCGGCGTTTGTGCCGCTGGTGCCCTACAGCCGCGTGCCGCTGCTCGTGGCGCCGGGTGCGGTGCGCGAGGAGGCGGTGGTGCGCGACGGCGAGCTGACCGTCGGCCACCGCATGACGCTCGCGGCCACCTTCGACCACCGGCTGCTCGACGGCTACCACGCCTCGGTGCTCTCGCGCACGTTTCGCGCCTGGTTCGAGCACCCGTTCGAGCACTTCGATCCGGTACCGGAGCCCGCCACCGAGGACAAGGCGACATGAGCGCGGCGGCGTCCGACGACCGGCCGCACGACGACGCGGCGCTTGCGCGCCTCGAGGCGCTCGGCGGCCCGGACTTCGTGCTCGAGATGATCGAGACCTTCCGCACCCACGGCGAGACGCTGCTCGAGCAGATGCGGACCGCGCTCGCGCAGGCGGACGCGCGCACGCTCGAAC
>RFJN01000485.1 GCA_003694875.1 Planctomycetota bacterium
CGCCCGGGCCCGCGCTCGGGCAGCTCGAAGTCCGAGATCAGGAACAGCACCGCGCGCCGGTGCAGGATCCCGTTGGCGAAGTCGAGCGCGGCGCCGACGTCGGTCCCCCGCCCCTCGGGCTCGAAGAACAGCAGCTCGCGGATCAGACGCAGCACGTGCGCCTGTCCCCGCGCGGGCGGAACGAAGAGTTCCACCCGGTCGCTGAACAGCACCAGCCCCACCTTGTCGCCGTTGCGTTCGGCCGACAGCGCGAGCGCCGCCCCGAGTTCGGCGATCCATTCGCGCTTGCTGCGCTCGATCGAGCCGAAGTCGTTCGACGCGCTCACGTCCACGAGCAGCAGGATCTTGAGCTCCCGCTCCTCCACGAACGTCTTGACGTGCGCGCGACCGGCGCGTGCCGTGACGTTCCAATCGATCGCGCGCACGTCGTCGCCGGGCACGTACTCGCGCACCCCGGCGAAGTCCATGCCGCGCCCCTTGAAGATCGAGTGGTACGAGCCGGCGAGCAGCTCGTCGACGAGCCGGTTGGTGCGCACCTCGAGCTGGCGCACCCGTCGCAGGATCTCGCGGGTCTTCTGTTTCTCCACGGCAACGCACCTCCGTTCAGCCGATCGCGACCCGCTCGAGCACCGTGCGCACCACGTCCTCGGACCGCACGCCCTCGGCCTCCGCCTCGTAGGTCACCCCGATGCGGTGGCGCAGCACGTCGGGAGCGACGCGCTTGATGTCGTCGGGCACCACGAAGCCGCGGCCGTCGAGGAACGCCGAGGCGCGCGCACCGCTCACGAGGCTGAGCGTGGCGCGCGGCGAGCCGCCGAAGCGGATCAGTCCCTCGAGTTCCTCGAGCCCGAAGCGCGCCGGCTGGCGGGTCGCGTACACGAGCCGCACGATGTAGTCCTTGAGCCGATCGTCGATGTGGATCGTGCGCACCACGTCGCGAGCGCGGCCGATCGTCTCGGTGTCGACGACGCGGCGGACCGGAGCGGGCGGCTCCGAGAGCGAGGCGACGTCGATGATGCGCCGCTCCTCCTCGAGGCTCGGGTACTCGACCACCGTCTTCAGCATGAAGCGGTCGGTCTGCGCCTCCGGCAGCGGGTAGGTGCCCTCCTGCTCGATGGGGTTCTGGGTGGCCATGACGAGAAACGGCTCGGGGAGCTTGAGCGTCTCGTCGCCGATCGTCACCTGCCGCTCCTGCATCGCCTCGAGCAGCGCGCTCTGCACCTTGGCCGGGGCGCGGTTGATCTCGTCGGCGAGCACGAAGTTGGTGAACACCGGACCCCGCTTGATCCGAAATTCGCCCGTCTTCTGTTCGTAGATTTCGGTGCCCATGATGTCGGCGGGCAGCATGTCGGGGGTGAACTGGATGCGGTGGAAGTCGGCCTCGATCGTCTGCGCGAGGGTGCGCAACGCGAGTGTCTTCGCGAGCCCCGGCACGCCCTCGAGCAGGATGTGTCCGCCCGAGAGCAGCGCGATCAGCAGCCGGTCCACGAGCTGCTGCTGTCCGACGATCACGCGCGCGATCTCGCGGCGCAGCGGCTCCACCCAGCCCCCGTGGCGCGCCACCGCGTCCTCGATCGTGCGCAGCGCATCCGCTCCGGTGGCCGTCGCCGCCGCCGTCCCGTCTCCATTCCAGGCCATGTGTCGTCTCTCCTCTGTCGTCGTGTTCCCTGTCCCGGTCGTTCTCACCTCGCCGCCGCGGGACTCGGAGACGCACCGCGTCTCGGCCCGTCCGTGCGAGCGCAACGCAACCTCTGATACGGACGGAACATGACGAGAAGCTTTCGGGAACATTACGGTTGTGTCATGTTGGACGCCTGCGGTGCGCGTGGCGGCCTGCCCGCCGCGAGCGCGCTCGCGCCGCCGTCTGGAAAATCGCCGGCCGTCCCGGGTAGACTCGGCGGCCTTCGCGGTGGGGCGTGCGTCCTGCCGCGCCCATCGAACGACAGGGAGCAACGCCATGGGTGGTGAACACGGTGGTGCGACGGCACTGGCGCTGCGCGACGAACTCGAGCAGCTCGCCCACGACTACCAGCACCTCAAGAGCGAACACAACCTCCTCGGGCCGGAGAGTTCGGCGCGGCGCCACATGGAGGAGAAGATGAAGGCGCTGCAGGAGCGCTTCGAGCACCTGATCGCGCGCTGGATCGACGACGAGCAGCTGCGGCACGCCTGGCACCGCCGCTTCTACCATGGCGATCCCACCCCGGACGCGCCCGAACCCGACTACCCGCTGCTGTTCCGCGGCGAGCTGCAGGGCGGCGGCCGCTTCGAGGTGCGGCGGAGTCCGCGCGGCGGGGTGGACGTCTACGTCGACGGCAAGGAGGTGCGGCACGACAACGAGGTGCTGCGGATCGAGCCGATCGAGGGCGAGCGCTTCGAGATCCTGGGCTACGAGGTCCACGAGCGCTTCGACGCACCCGACGAGGCGATCGAGGCGCTGCGCGCCTACGTCGACAACCCGCAGGGCAGCCCGCCGTGGGAGTTCGCGCGGGTACTGTACGACGACGGGCTGATCGATCGGGGCTTCACGCTGACCCCGCGCGGCCACCGCGCGCTCGGTCGCTGACCGCAATCACCCCTTCGCTCTCGGGACGGGGCAGGTCGCAAACCCGCCCCGCTCCCACCAGCTTGCCGGGGAGACCGCCCGATGTTCCCGCTCGCCGCCTCGGTGCAGGTGCGTCGTCCGCCGCTCGTCACCATGGTCCTGATCGGGATCAACGTGGCGGTGTTCTTCGTCGAGGCCATGCTGCCGCCCGATGCGCTCGAGCACCTCATGCGGCTGTTCGGGGTGGTGCCGGCCTACTACAGCCGGCCCGACCTCGTGACGAACTTCCCGGTGCCGCTGTGGCTGCCGCTGTTCACGAGCATGTTCCTGCACGGTGGTTTCGCCCACATTCTCGGCAACATGTGGACGCTGTGGATCTTCGGCCCCGCGATCGAGGATCGCATGGGGCCGTGGCGCTACGCGGCCTTCTACATCCTGTGCGGGCTTGCAGCGGCGGTGGCGCACATTGTGCTCAACGCCGACTCGACGGTCCCCACGATCGGCGCCTCCGGAGCGATCTCGGGGGTCATGGGCGCCTACTACGTGCTCTATCCGCACGCGCGCATCGTCGTCATGATCCCGATCTTCTTCTATCCGTTCCTCTTCACGCTTCCCGCCATCACCTACCTCGGCTGGTGGCTGCTGATCCAGCTCTTCAGCGGCGTCGCCTCGCTCGCGGGCTCGGCAGCGGTCGGCGGCATCGCGTTCTGGGCGCACGTGGGCGGGTTCGTGGCGGGCATGACACTGCTGTGGCCGTTCCTGCAGCCCCGGCGCCTGCGCCGCCCACCACAGCTCGACGAGCGCAGCCTCGAGCACGCCTGGCACGGCTGGTAGGCGCACGAGAACACTTTCCGGAGACCGCCCCATGAACGCGATCGACCTGTTCTGGATCTTCTTCCTGCTCGCCACGCTGCAGCCGGTGCTCAAGCGCCGCATGCTGGATGCGGCA
>RFJN01000486.1 GCA_003694875.1 Planctomycetota bacterium
GGCGGGATCGATCAGACGCAGCACGACGAGGGCGTGGCGTGCGGTGATCGCGCGCAGCAGCGACGGCTCGAACTGCGCGGCGGCGTGGGTGATCACGACAAGCAGTCCCCGCCGCACCGCACGATCGGCCGCGACGCGCAGCTTCTCCTCGAGCGGCATGCCGTCTTCGCGCTCGAGGCGTGCGATCGCGCGCGCCACCGACACGCGGTCGCGCACCGGCGCCCGCCCCGGCAGCAGCCCCGTGCGGTCGCCCGCGCGCTGCGCGGCGAACGCCAGTGCGGCCGCGATCTCGAGCGCCGCGGCACGCCGGGAGCGTCCGAGCGCGAGCGCGTCCATGCCGGGGCCCGTCTCGAGCGCGAGCCACAGGGTGAGTGCGCGCTCGGGGTGCGCGAGCCGCACGTGCGGCCGTCCGGTGCGGGCGGTGACGTGCCACGCCATCGTGCGCACGTCGTCGCCGAGCACGTACGGCCGGACCGCGTCGAGATCGAGGCCGGGGTGCAGGGCGGCGCTGCGGCAGGCGCCGGCGAGCGCGTCGAGCACCGAGCGGCCGGGCCGCGCCGCGAGCCGGTAGAGCGCTGCGATCGGCGAGCGGCCGCTCACGGCAGCGGCAGCCGCTCGAGCAGCGCCTGCACGAGCGTCTCCGCATCGATCCCCTCGGCGACCGCGGCGTAGTCGAGCACGAGCCTGTGCGGCAGCACCCAGCGGGCGACCTGCTGCACGTCGTCGGGCAGCACGAACGCGCGGTGTTCGAGCAGCGCCGCCGCGCGTGCGGCGGCGGCGAGTCCGAGGGTGGCGCGCGGCGAGGCGCCGAAGGCGATCCGGCCGCCGAGCACCTGCTGCACCGCAGGCGGGTGGGGAGGGCGGGTCGCGCGCACGAGCGCCACGATGTAGTCCTCGATCGCCTCGTCGATCCGGATCTCCCGCGCGGTCTCGCGCGCCTCGACGATCGCCTCGGGCGCGAGCACCGGCTGCTGCGGGACGAGCGAGACCGCGCGCCCGGCGCCGAGCCGCAGGATCTGCTTCTCCTCGCGGGCGTCGGGATACGCGAGCCGCACCTGCATCAGGAAACGGTCGATCTGCGCCTCCGGCAGGGGATAGGTGCCCTCGTGCTCGATCGGGTTGCGGGTGGCGAGCACGATGAACGGATCGGGAAGCGGCAGCGTCTGCTCACCGATCGTGACCTGCCGCTCCTCCATGGCCTCGAGCAGCGCGGACTGCACCTTGGCGGGTGCGCGGTTGATCTCGTCGGCGAGTACCACGTGGGCGAACACGGGACCGCGCCGCAGCGAGAAGCCGTGCTCGGGGGTGTAGACGAGCGAGCCGAGCACGTCCGAGGGCAGCAGGTCGGGGGTGAACTGGATCCGGGAGAAGCGGGCGTCGAGGGCGCGGGCGAGGGTGCGCACGCTCAGCGTCTTGGCGAGGCCGGGCAGTCCCTCGAGCAGCACGTGGCCGTCGGCGAGCAGCCCGAGCACGAGCGCGCGCAGCAGCTCGCGCTGCCCCACCACGACCTGTTCGAGCCGGGCGCGCAGGGGCGCAAGCGCCTCGGCGCAGCGTTCGACACGTTCGCGCAACGGCGCCTCGGCCATGGTCTCTCCGGGCGCGGGGCTCAGATCCGGTCGATCGCGAGGGTGGCGAGCAGCGACGGCAGGTACAGCAGCGAGAGGAGGAACAACCGGCGTGCGCGCGGCCGGCTGCGCCCGATTGCATGCGCCAGACCGGCGAGCAGGAACGCGAGCCCGAGCGTGACCGCGCACAGCAGATACAGCCGCCCCGCGTGGCCGAGCGCGACCGGCAGCAGCGTCACCGGCAGCAGCGCCGAGCAGTACAGCGCTCCGAGCCGCGCGGCGCTCGAGGCGCCCGCCTGCGTCACCGGCAGCATGGCGTAACCGGCCTGCCGGTAGTCGTCGGCGTACAGCTCCGCGATCGCGAAGAAGTGGGGAATCTGCCACAGAAAGAGGATCGCGAAGAGCACGAGTCCCATGGGGTCGATCCCGCCGCGGGCTGCCGCCCAGCCCATGAGCGGCGGCAGCGCCCCCGGGATCGCGCCCACGAGCGTGTTGAGCGAGGTGCGCCGCTTCATGGGGGTGTACGCGGCGAGATACAGCAGCCACGCCAGACCACCGAGCGCGGTGGGCAGCGGACCGGTGCCCGCCCACAGCAGCGCGAGCCCGCCGAGGGTCAGCACGGCCATGAAGCCGGCGGCGGTGATCGGACGCAGCCGACCGGCCGGCAGCGGGCGGTTCGCCGTGCGGCGCATGCGGGCGTCGTGCCGCCGTTCGAGCAGCATGTTGCCCGCGTTGGCGCCGGCGCCGACAAGCGCGGTGCCGGCGAGCAGGGCGAGCAGGGTGTCGAGTTCCACGGCGCCGGCCGGCGCGGCGATCCAGTAGCCGGCGAGCGCGGTGAGCACGACGAGGAAGCCGATTCCCGGCTTGGTGAGCGCGAGCAGGTCGCTCGCGCGGCTCGCGTATGCGGTCGCACTTCCGCCCACCGCCAGCGGCTGCGCAGGCGCCGGGGCCCGTGGTTCGGTCGGTCGCGTGGTCGTGTCGGACTGCGGCGTGCCACCGGGGCTGTCCTCGGCGCCACGCCAGGTGATCCGGAACAGCACGAGCGTGAGCCAGAACGAGAGTCCGAGCACCGTGGCGCCGCCGGCGACGTGCAGGGTGGTCGGCGTCA
>RFJN01000487.1 GCA_003694875.1 Planctomycetota bacterium
CCGAGCACGAGCGACTGCCACTTGTCCTGCTCGCCCACCTCGGCGACCGCGACGCCGAAGCTCGCGGCGATCCGCTCCTTGAGCGAGCGCGCGACCCGCCGCTTGTCCTTGAGCGAACGCGCGCCGCGCACGAGAAACCGCAGCTCGCAACCGCCGACCACCATCGACACGCCGTCCTCCGGCCCCGTTCGGGCCCCGGGCTGCGGGCGCGCTCAGGCGAGCGAGCGCGCCACGAGCTTGATCTCGTAGACCTGCAGGCGGTCGCCCTCGTGGATGTCCTGGTAGTCCTTGATCGTGAGGCCGCACTCGAACCCCTCGCGCACCTCCTTGACGTCGTCCTTGTGGCGCTTGAGCGAGGACAGCTCGCCCTCGTGCACGATCACGCCGTTGCGGATCAGCCGCACCTTCGCGCCGCGGGTGACCCGCCCCTTCGTGACGTAGCAGCCCGCGATGGTGCCCACCGCCGAGGACTTGAAGATCCGCCGCACCTCGACGTCGCCGATGACCTCCTCCTGCGTCTCGGGCGCGAGCAGACCCTCCATGGCGAGCTTGAGGTCCTCGAGCACGTTGTAGATCACGCGGTAGGTGCGGATCTCGACGCCCTTGGCCTCGGCCTGCTCGCGGGCACGCTCGTCGGCCGCGACGTTGAAGCCGATGATGATCGCGTCCGAGGCGTCGGCGAGCAGCACGTCCGACTCGTTGATCCCGCCGACCGCACCGTGCAGCACGCGCACCCGCACCTCGTCGGTCGCGAGCTTCTCGAGTTCCTTCTTGAGCACCTCGAGCGAGCCGCGCACGTCGGTCTTGAGCACGACGCGGATCTCCTCGGTGGTGCCGGCCTGCAACTGCGCGTAGACGTCCTCGAGACGCGTGGGGGTCTTCATGCGGCGCTCGGCGAGCTCCTTCTGCCGGAGCTGGTGCTGCCGCTGCTCGGCGATCTCCTTGGCCTGCGAGAGTTCGGGAAGCACGTAGAAGCGCGCCCCCGCCTCCGGCAGCCCCTCGAGACCGATCACCTCGACGGGCGTCGAGGGGCCGGCCGCCTCGAGCTGCTGGCCGCGGTCGTCGCGCATGGCGCGCACCCGCCCGTAACCGACACCGCATACCAGCACGTCGCCGCGCCGCAGCGTGCCGCGCTGCACGAGCATGTCGGCCACGATGCCGCGGCCCTCGGTCTTGCGCGCCTCGAGACAGGTGCCCTCGGCGGGCCGGTTCGGGTTGGCCTTGAGCTCGAGGATCTCGGCCTGCAGCCACAGCGTCTCGAGCAGCTCGTCGATGCCGGTGCCCTTGAGGGCCGAGACCTCGATCACCTCGGTGTCTCCACCCCACTCCACCGGCTGCAGCCCGAGTCCGGCGAGCTGCTGCTTGGCGCGCATGGGGTTGGCGTCGGGCTTGTCGACCTTGTTCAGCGCCACCACGATCGGCACCCCCGCCGCCTTCGCATGCGCGTACGCCTCCTCGGTCTGCGGCATGACACCGTCGTCGGCCGCCACCACGAGCACCACCACGTCGGTGACGTTGGCGCCGCGCGCGCGCATCTCGGTGAACGCCTCGTGGCCCGGGGTGTCGACGAACACCACCGAGCGCTCGTCGTCGAGCTGCACCTTGTAGGCGCCGATGTGCTGGGTGATCCCGCCGGCCTCCTGCTGCGCGACCGACGCCTTGCGGATGCGGTCGAGCAGCGTCGTCTTGCCGTGGTCGACATGCCCGAGGATCGTGATCACCGGAGCGCGCGGCTGCAGATCGTCGGGGCTGTCCTCGCCGTAGGACTCGAGGATCTTGGCGAGCAGTTCCTCGCCCGCTTCCTTCTTGCGCGCGATGTTGACCTCGACGTCGAACTCGAGCCCGATCTCGAGCGCGAGATCCTCGTCCACCACGTCGTTCTGCCGCAGCATCTTGCCCTGCTTCATGAGGTAGCGGATGATGTCGGGCACCCGCACCCCGATCGCCGCCGACAGCTCCTTGATCGTCACCGGCGGCGCGATCTCGACCGTCGAGGGCCGCTCGCTCGTCGATGGCCGTGCGGACCGTCCACGTCCGCGTCCGCGACCGCGACCGTTGCCGCCGCCCACCGCGAAGTACTTCTTGCCGCGACGGCCCCGGCCGCCACGGCCGGGACGGGTCGGCGCACCGGGAGCGACCTGCGCGGGCCCGAGGCTGAAGCCGCGGCCGCGCTCGAAGCCCTCGCGCACCCCCGGCCGGGCCGCGCGGCCCTTGGCCTTGCCGGCCTTGCGGCCGCTCGGGCCCTCTTCGACCGCCGGCTCCTCGAACTCGGCCACCGCACCGTAGGCGGTCTCGATCGTCTCCTCGGTCTCGGGCACATCGCCGAGAAGCGACGCGCCGCGATCGAACTCCTCGATCTCCGACGGTGGGGGCGAGACCGAGCTGCGAGCACCGGTCGCCGCCGTGCCGAGCCGCTCGGCGAGCTGGCGGGCACTCTCGGAGATCTCGCGCTCGCGGGTGCGCGGTGCGCGCTTCTTGGTCGCCTTCCTGGCCTTCTCGGTGCTGCTCGTGCCGGGGCTGCTCACCACCTCGGCGCTCGGGGTCGTCTCCGCCCGGCGCAGCCGCGGGGTGCGGACCGGCGGCAGCGGAAGCGGCTCGAAGTCGGGCTCCTCGGCGATCAGCTGCGGGATGCGGCCCGCGGTGTGGGTGACCGGAATGCCGGCAGCCGCCACGATCTCCTCGGGCGTGGGCGGGCGCACCGGCTCGGGCGCGCTTGGCTGCGGCTGCGCCGGTTCGGGCGCCTGCCGCTTCGCGCTGTGCTTCTCCGCCTTCTCCCGGCGCTTCTGCTCCTCGGCGCGCTCGATCTCCTCCCACGCGTCGGCCGCCTTGCGGCTCGGCGCGGCCGCCTCGACCGTCTCGAGGGTCCAGCGCTTGGGCTGCGCGGTCTTGCTGCGGCTCGTGGTCTTCTTGCGCGTGCTGCTGCTCTTCTTGCGCGCGGCGGTCTTCCTGGTGCTCGCCTTCTTCTTCGTGGCCGCCTTCTTCTTGGTGCTCGCCGCACTCTTGGTGCGGCGCGACGAACTCGTGGCGCGCTTGCGGCTGCCGCGCTTCGCCTTCGATTCGGCCTGCGCCGCCTTGCGGCGCGCTTTCTCGCGCAGCCGATCGAACAGCGGCATGAGGCGCCGCTCCCATTCGGGCGAGATGGTGCTCGAGGGCGTGCACTTGCTCTCGGGGAGCCCGGCGCGCTTCAACACGTCGATGATGTCGGCGCTTTCGACGTTTTGCTCTTTGGCCAGCTCGTGGATCCGCTTCATGACTCCCCTTCTTCCTGCCGGAAGGGCGCGCCGCATGGTGTCACATGGCTGCGCGCCCACCCCATTGGGACGACTGCGTCCTCACCGCCGCATCAACCCGCGTCGGCGTCCGAGACCGCACCGGCGCTCACCGGCGGGTCGGCCGCGTCGTCGTTCGTCGTGGACTCCGTCTCCTGCTGTCCTGCCTGCGGCTGCTGTTGCACCGCCTCGCCCGCCGCCTCGGTCTCGGAGCCGCCGTCCCCGGCCGGCTCCTGCGGCTGCGCTCCCGCCTCGTCGTCCGTGGCGAGCCACGGTGCGGGGCCGGTCGGCGTCTCGTTCGCCATGAGCGCGTCGAGCGCACTCGCGGCCGCGCTCTTCGCCTCCGGCGCGGACGCGGCGCGAGCGGCGACCGCGAACGGATCGGGCTTGTCGCCCTCGGTGCCCGAACGGGTGGCGGCCGCGAAGCTGCCCTCGAGCGGGATCGCCACCTTGCCCTCGAGGGCGGCCGCCGCCTTCTCGGCCGCCCGTGCGCGCTCGGCCTGCACCTCCTCGAGCGAGCGGCTCGTGACGAACTTCTCGACGTAGCTGTCCGGCGTTCCGGTCACGATGTCGATCGCCCAGCCGGTGAGCTTCGCGGCGAGACGCACGTTCTGCCCTCGCTTGCCGATCGCGAGCGCGAGCTGGTCCTCGGGCACGAACACGAGCGCCTTGCCCTCGTCGTAGTCGAGTTCGATCCCCTGCAGCTCCGCCGGCTTGAGCGCGTTCATGAGGTACACCTCGGGAGTGTCCGCAAAGCGCACGATATCGATCTTCTCGCCGCCGAGTTCGTCGACGATGTTCTTGATGCGCGAGCCGCGGATGCCCACGCACGCGCCCACCGGGTCGACCTGCGGGTCGCGCGAGGCGACCGCCACCTTCGTGCGGTAGCCCGGATCGCGCGCGATCCCCTTGATCTCGACCACCCCGTCCTGGATCTCGGGCACCTCGAGGGCGAAGAGGTTGCGCACGATGTCGGGGTGCGCGCGCGAGAGCACGATGCGCACCCGCTGTCCCACCTTGCGCACGTCGATGATCAGCGCCTTGACGCGCTCGCCGAGGTGGTAGGTCTCGCCGGCGGGCTGCTCGCGCCGCGGCAGGATCGCCTCGGCGCGTCCGAGCGAGACGATCGCGTGCGAGCGCTCGACGCGCTGCACGATCCCGGTCACCATCTCGCCGACCTTGCTCTCGAACTCGTCGTACACCACGTCGCGTTCCGCCTCGCGGAACTTCTGCATCATGACCTGCTTGGCGGTGAGCGCCGCGATGCGGCCGAGCTCCTCGGGCTCGATCGGGCGCCCGCCCTCGAAGGCGTGGATCTCGCCGGTCTCGCGATCGATCGTGATCTCCACCGCCTCGGGGTCGGACAGCCGCTTGCGCGCCGCGGCCAGCAGCGCCTGCTCGAGGCCCTCGAACACCGACTCGCGATCGATGTTCTTCTCGCGCTGGATCACATCGACGAGTCGCAGCAGCTCGCTCTTTCTCGCCACCGTCTCGGCTCCGTTCGTTCTCGTGCACTCTCGTGCCTTAATGGCGCACGGGGTGCGGCGCCGCGCCGTCGTGCGAGCACCCCACAGCGGGCGTGCGGTCCGGCACAGCGCTGCCCCCCGTGGTCCAACGACGCGGCGCCACGCACCGCGCTTCGACCCTGCTCGGGCAGAGGCGAGCATCGTAGGGAGGGGGGCTGTGACTGTCAAGG
>RFJN01000488.1 GCA_003694875.1 Planctomycetota bacterium
CAGCTCGAGGTGCGGTGCGATCCCGCCCCGCGCCGCGAGGTCGAGACCGAGTTCGGCCGCAGCGAGATCACCCACGGCGCGGTGGCGATCAGCGCGATCACCTCGTGCACCAACACCTCCAACCCGTCGGTGATGGTCGGGGCGGGGCTGCTCGCGAAGAAGGCGGTGGAGCGGGGGCTCGAGGTGCCGCCGCACGTCAAGACGAGTCTCGCGCCGGGCTCGCGCGTGGTGACGCGCTACCTCGAGCAGGCGGGGCTGCTGCCGTATCTCGAGGCGCTGCGCTTCTACGTGGTGGGCTACGGGTGCACGACGTGCATCGGCAACAGCGGGCCGCTGCCCGAGGCGCTGCAGAAGGCGGCGACCGAGGACGACATCGTGCTGACGAGCGTGCTCAGCGGCAACCGCAACTTCGAGGGGCGGATCAGTCCGTACACGCGCGCCAACTACCTCGCCTCGCCGCCGCTCGTTGTGGCGTATGCACTTGCCGGCACGGTCGACATCGACCTCGCGACCGAGCCGATCGGCACCGGCAAGGACGGCGAGCCGGTGTACCTGCGCGACATCTGGCCGAGCCAGCAGGAGATCCGCGACACGATCCGCGCCTCCATGAGCCCGGAGCTGTTCGAGCGGGAGTACGCGCAGGTGTTCAACGGCAACGAGACGTGGAACGCGGTCGAGGTGCCGTCCGGCGAGCTGTATGCCTGGGATCCGAAGAGCACCTACATCCAGGAGCCGCCGTTCTTCCAGCACATGGGGCCGGAGCCGGAGCCGGTGCGTGACATCCGCGACGCGCGCGTGCTCGGGCTGTTCGGCGACAGCGTGACCACCGACCACATCTCGCCCGCGGGTGCGATCGAGCCGGACGGTCCCGCGGCGCGCTGGCTGCTCGAGCACGGTGTGCCGCGCTCGGAGTGGAACACCTACGGCTCGCGGCGCGGCAATCACGAGGTCATGATGCGCGGCACCTTCGCGAACATCCGGCTGCGCAACAAGCTGGTGCCGGGGATCGAGGGCGGCTTCACCGTCTACTTCCCCACCGGCGAGACGATGCGGATCTGGGACGCGGCCGAGCGCTATCTGCGCGACGGAACGCCGCTGATCGTGATCGCGGGCAAGGAGTACGGCACCGGCTCGAGCCGCGACTGGGCGGCCAAGGGCCCGGCGCTGCAGGGAGTGCGGGCGGTGATCGCCGAGAGCTTCGAGCGCATCCACCGCTCCAACCTCGTCGGCATGGGTATCCTGCCGCTCGAGTTCCTGCCCGGCGAGAGCGCGGAAACGCTCGGTCTGAGCGGTCGCGAGATCTACACGATCGAGGGGCTCGAGCAGGGGCTCGCGCCGCGGCAGCGCGCGCAGGTGGTGGCGCGCGACGAGGCGGGCGGCGAGGAGAAGCGCTTCGAGGTGACGGTGCGCCTCGACACCCCGGTCGAGGTCACCTACTACCGCAACGGCGGGATCCTGCACACGGTGCTGCGGCAGATGCTGCGCCAGGGCGAGGCGGCGGCAGCGACCGCGTGAGCGGCACGCGCGCGGGCGGGCGCCGCGTGGCCCCGCCCGCGCACCCCACCACGAGCTTCAGCTCGCCTCCTGCTCCGCGAGCGTCTTGTGCGAGCCGTCGCAGTACGGCGGGTTGCCCGTACGCTTGCACGTGCACAGCCAGGCCGTGGTCTTCTCCTCGACCTCGATCTTGACCGGCTTGAGGCCGGTGCCCTTGTGCGAGCCGTCGCACAACGGCTGCTTCTTCGAGAGCCCGCAGGCGCACCACCAGTACTTGCGGCCGGGCTCGAGTTCGACCTGCACGGGGGCGCGTCCCCCCACCGCCGGCAACTTCGCGTCGCTCATCGCGGATCCTCCTCGTTCGGTTTCGCGTCGACCGCGCGCGGCAGCAGTGTAGAGCCGGACGCCGACCGCGTTCAACCGAGGCCGAACCACGCCGCGACCGTGCTGCCCGCGAGCGCGAGCACGGTGAAGCGCACGCACCGGCCCGCGAACATGACGGGAAGCAGCCGCACGAGCGGCACCTCGAAGCTCGGGGCGAGCACCGGTGGGGCGAGCGCAGGCGGCAGGCCGAAGACGGAGGCGACCGCGCTCGTGCCGAGATAGCCCACCTCGAGCCGCGGCCCCCAGCGCCGCTGCGCGCGGCGCACCTGCAGCGCAAGCCAGCGCCAGCGGCGCAACAGCCGCTCGCCGAACAGGAACAGCAGCGCGTACATGGCGCACTGCCCGAGCGCGGCGATCCCGCCCACGAGCAGCGCCGGCCAGCCGAGCGTGACGCCGTAGTAGATCGCGGCCGCCTCGGTGCTCACGACCCACACGAGCGTACCGATGAAGCCGATGCCGAGCAGCGTCAGCGCCTCGAGGACCACGCCCTCTCTCCTTGCAACGCCGGCCGTGCGGCGGTCGAGCGCGTCCCGAGTATAGCCGATCGGTCGCAGGCTCCGAACCGCAACGCCGCCGTGGGTGCGGTATGCGACCGCGTTCGCCTTTCCGGTCGGTTCGGCGCTCCCATCGGACCCGCCAAAAAAACCGGTCAGGAGTCGGCGCGCTCCTGCGTTCCCCTTTCGGAACACGGCGCGGGAGCACACCCCGACGCCAACAGCGAAGGGAGGATCTGCCATGTTCCGACCGGAACCTCGCACGCCGTTTTCGATCCGATCCAGCACGCCACGCTCGCAGCCACCGGGCCGTCGGTGCGTGGCGGTCTCGCACGCCGGTCTCGCGGCCCTGCTCGCCGGTTGCATCATCGGCGCGGTCGCGTGTGGCGGAGGCGGAGGAGGGGGCAGCAAGTCCGCCGCAACGCAGCCCCTGCCGGTACCGGTGCTCACCGGGCAACTCAAGGTCGAGGGCGATCCGCCACCGCCGAACGGGCGCGGGCCACAGCGGTCGGTGCGCTTCGTGCCCGGCGAGGTGATCGTGGAGCTCGAGCCTGGAGCACGCCTCGGCGAACTGCTCGCGGCGCACGCGTCGCTCGGCCTCGAGCTGCTTCGCGCCGCCACCGATACGGGCCCCTACCTGCTGCGGCTCGCGAACGCGGGCGCCGATCCGAACGCGGCTCGCGCGGCGGTCCTCGCCGCGATCAAGCGCCTGTCGCTCGATCCTCGGGTGCGATACGCCGAGCCGAACGGAATCGTGTTCGCAGCCCGGGCGCCCAACGATCCGCGCTACGCGGCGCAGTGGCACTACGATCTGATCGATCTCGAGGGCGCGTGGGACGTCACGGTCGGCGATCGGTCCGTCGTGATCGCGGTCGTCGACACCGGTGTTCGTCCGGACCACCCCGACCTCAAGGGGCGACTGCTGCCCGGTTACGACTTCGTGAGCGACCCGGCGACAGCGCACGACGGCGACGGCTACGACCCCGATCCCACCGACGAGTTCGTGCCGATCGGCTCCGGCGACACGCCGCAGTCGTTCCACGGAACGCACGTGGCCGGCACGATCGGCGCCATGACCGACAACGGGATCGGGGTGGCGGGCGTGACGTGGCGCTGCCCGATCCTGCCGGTGCGCGCGCTCGCGGGTGAGACCGGCACGGTGTTCGACATCGCCAACGGAATCCGGTGGGCGGCGGGCCTGCCGGTTGCCGGCGTGCCCAGCAACCCGACCCCGGCGCGGGTGATCAACCTCAGTCTCGGCAGCGGCTTCCCGTCCCGGACCGAGCGCGACGCCGTCGAGGCGGCGCTCAACGCCGGTGCGATCGTGGTGGCGGCAGCCGGCAACGACGGGCAGAACGTCGCGAGCTATCCCGCGGCGTATCCGGGGGTGATCTCGGTGGCGTCGGTGGGGCCCACCCTCGAGCGCGCCTCGTACTCCAACTTCCACGACACGGTGTTCATCGCGGCCCCCGGCGGCGAGCAGGTTCCGTACGAGAGCTACGGCGTGCTGAGCACCGGGGCGGACGCGCGCACACAGACGACGCGCTACACCTGGCTGCAGGGCACCTCGATGGCTGCCCCGCACGTCGCCGGCGTGATCGGTCTCATCCTCTCGGTGAACCCGACGCTCGACGCCTCCGGGATTCGCTCGATCCTCGCGAGCACGGCGATCGATCTCGGCGCACCGGGCCGCGATCCGGAGTACGGCCACGGGCTGCTGCAGGCGGGTGCGGCGGTGCGTGCCGCCGCGAATGCGCCGGCAGCGCCGCCACGGGCCGCGCTCTCGCCGCGTTCGATCACGCTCGAGTCGCACGTGGATCGCACGACACTGCTGCTCACCAACCTCGGGGGCGGCTCGGTCACGATCTCGAACGTCGACGTGTACACCTTCGGCACCGGCTCGTGGATGACCGCGACGCCGTCCGGCAACAGCGCGCCGGCCAGGATCGAGTTGCAGATCGACCGCACCTCGCTCGGGATCGGGCGGCACCATGCGCAGGTCACGGTCACCACGAACGCCGGGCAGCAGACCGCGGACGTGTGGGTGGAGAAGTTTCCGGTTCCGGACGTGGGACCGATCGAGGTCGAACTCGTGGACGCGGACACGGGTATCGACGTGGCGCGCACCACGGCCGACGTCTCGAGCGAGTATCGCTTCTCGTTTCCGGGGCCCGTGCCCGACGGCGACTACTACGTGTTCGCCTGGACCGACACCGACGGCGACGGGCAACCGTGGAGTCGGATCGACGAGTTCGTCGGCCTGTGGCCCGACTGGTCGAGTCCGGCACCCGTCCACGTGTCGTCCTCGTCACCGACCCGCGACGTGCGTTTCCACGCGGTACGGGCCGGAGAGGCGTACGACCGCGCCGGGTCCGGCGGCGGCACGATTCGCGGCGCGCTGCACGTCCGGGTGCGCGACGCCGAGGCCGGGCTGCCGATCGAGGGCGCCGAGGTCATGGTGGGCAGCGGTCCGGGCTCGGTACGCACCGGTCGGCGCGGCCGCGTCACGATCGTCGATCCCGCGCTGCAGGGACCGCAGACGATCTCGGTGACGGCCCCGGGCTACGAAGCACAGAGCTTCGTGGACGTGGACGCGCAGTACGTGGGGTTCGATCTGCAACGCACCGCGAGCGCCGGAGCGTCGCCAGGCGTGACACTGAGCGTGATCGTAGACGGGCTCGGGTTGCTCGACGACGAGGTCTACGTGATCGCCCAAGGACGGCTCGGCAGCGACACCGGCTCTGCGCAGGTGCCCCTGCTGGGCGGCTCGGTGCAGGTCGATCTCACCGTTCCCTCGGGTGCGCCTGTGGCCATCACGGCGATCGTGTACGACGGGGGCTGGCCGACGAAACTCGCACTCCACTTCCCGCGGCCCGACGAGCTGTACCTGGCGCCCACCACCGTCAACCTCACCGCCGCGCCACCGCCCGGGGGATTCGGAACGCTCGGCGGATCACTGCTGCTGCCCACCGGTGGTGCGTTCGACGCGACGAGTGCCACCGTGTCGTCGGTGGTCTACCTGTTCGGTCCCTACGGCACGGCGTGGTGGATCCCGGCGCTGGTTCCCGACCCGGCCAACCTCGCGGCCCCGATTCCGTCGTTCGGTCCCACGGTGGATCCGGAGACCTACGCATGGCTGATCCTCGCCGCGCAGGACGGAGCTGGTCAGAGCACCATGGCGGTGTTCCCCGGTACCCTCGACGTGCACCTCGGTTCCGTGGTGAGCGGGCCCCTTCCGGAGGTCGCCTGGCTACTCGGTCCGGCCGACGGCGCCACGGTCAACCGCACGCCGATTCTCGAGTTCGATCTGCCGCAGCCGCACATCTTCGGGACGATCACGCTCGAGGATCTCGACGACGGTTCGCGCTGGGTGCTGCGCGTGCCGGCGGGCAACGTCCTGCTGCAGCTGCCGCCGCTCGCCGGAGGGCTGCACAGCAGCCACCGCTACCGGTGGTCGGTCGAGGGCGTGGGCTGGAACGGAGCGCGCTACGACGAGCTCGATCTCGACTACGCCCAGCCGCCGGACGCGGCGTGGGTGACCGGGTCGGAGCAGCGCATCTTCACCGTGCAGTGATTCGTCCCGGCGGACCGGGGGCCGGTGCCAGCGGGCACCACCCACGGACGCCGGGCGGGGTTGCGTTGCCGACGAAACCGCAGGCACCTCCGAGGGCCCGGAGCACCGCACAAGCGGTGGCTTCCGGGTCCGCTGCACATTGCCCGGCGGGTGCCGCTCTCGTACACTCGGCGCGATCCGGCCACGGGAGAGCGCCCACGTGAGCGAATCGCCGCAACCGAGCCCCCTCGAGCGTGTTCTCGCCGACAAGG
>RFJN01000489.1 GCA_003694875.1 Planctomycetota bacterium
GTCCCGAGCTTGCCCGTGCGGCCCACGCCGCGGCGCAGCTCCCTCCGATCCCGATCTCGGCCTCCTCGCTCGCCGGCTGGGTCGCCTGCTCGGCCACACCGCTCCGGATCGACGACGTCGCCACGATCGCCGCCGACGCCCCGTACGCCTTCGACCCCGCGACCGACCGGCGTACGGGCTACACCACCCGCTCCATGATGGTGCTGCCGCTGCGCGAACCCGAGGGGGCGGTGATCGGGGTGCTGCAGCTTCTCAACGCGCGCGACGAGGCGGGTCGGGTCGTGGCGTTCGATCCGGCGCTGACCGATCTGCTCATGAGCATGGGCAGCCAGGCGGCGGTGGCGCTGCACAACGCGCGGCTCGCTGCGGCGCTTCGCAACGCATACGAGGAGACGGTGTTCCGGCTCGCCGCGGCGGCCGAGATGCGCGATCGCGAGACGGGCGAGCACGTGCGGCGCGTCGCGCTGTACGCACAGGCCCTCGCGCTGCAGGCGGGGCTGCCCGCCGAGCGCGCCGAGGACATCAAGCTCGCGAGCCCGCTGCACGACGTGGGCAAGATCGCGATCCCCGACGCGATCCTGCGCAAGCCCGGCGGGCTGACCGAGGCCGAGCGCCGCGAGATGCAGCGGCACACGGTCTACGGGGCGCGGCTGCTCGAGGGCAGCGACCTGCCGCCGCTCAAGCTCGCGCGCGAGATCGCGCTCTCGCACCACGAGCGCTGGGACGGCAGCGGCTACCCGCACGGACTCGCGGGCGAGGACATTCCGCTGTCTGCCCGCATCGTGGCGGTCGTCGACGTCTTCGACGCGCTCAGCTCGCAGCGGGTCTACAAGGAGGCGGTGCCGCTCGAGCGCTGCCACGCGATCCTGCGACGCGAGGCGGGCCGGCACTTCGACCCCGCGCTCGTCGACGCCTTCACCTCGATCGCCTCCGAGATCGAGGCGATCCGCCGCGATCACCCCGACCCTCCCCCGGGCGTGTTCGAGCCCGCGGCGCCCGAGTCCACGGCGCCCGAGTCCGCCTCGAGCAGCAGCGCCCGCGCGCGCTCGAGCATGCGCCGCTCGCTGTCGTAGGACGCCTTGCGAATCGCCTCGTCGATCGGAAACCAGCGCGCGTCGTCGACCTCGTCGAGCTGCGGGGTGGGCTCGCCCTCGCGCCAGCGCAGCAGACACACGTGAAACAGCTTGTGGATGCGCACCACCCCGGCGGGCTCTCGCTGCACAAACCAGTACTCGTGCCGGCCGAGCCGCCGCTCGACCACCCCCTGCAGCCCCGTCTCCTCCTCGACCTCGCGCTGCGCGGCGTCCTCGGTCGCCTCACCCGCCTCGACGTGCCCCTTGGGCAGCGCCCAGCGCCGCCGGCCGTGGGTCGCGATCAGGCACACCTCGAGCCGCGGCGGCTGCGATCCGCTCCAGCGGTAGATCACGCCCCCGGCCGAGATCTCGTAGCGCGATCGGGCGGGAGGGCGCGGTTGGCCAGCTCGTTCTTCCCCGGTCACGGCCGCATTCTCGACGACTCGTCGCGCGTTCGCAACCGAGGCCCAACGTACGCGTGCTTCAGCCCCTGCGCTCCTCGTCGCCCGCGTCCAGGCGCACCCGGATCCAGCCATCGCGCTCCTCGACGGCGAAGGTCCGCACACAGGGAAACGCCCCCACCGGGGGCCGGCCGGTCCGCAGGTCGAACGGCCAGCCGTGCCAGCGACAGCGCAGCAGCGTGCCCTCGAGCCGCCCGTCGTGCAGCGGCGCGCCCTGGTGCGGACACACGTTCTCGATCGCGAACAGACCGGCACCGGTGCGGAACAGCGCCAGTTCCAGCGCACGCGTCCCGTCGAAGACCTGCACGCCACGGCCCGCTCCCTCCGGCAGCGCCTCGCTCCGCAGCACCCGCCGCCACGATCCTCGCTCGCCGCCACCCGCCTGCCGCCCCGGCACGCCCGTCTCCTCCCCTTGTTCCGCCACCCGCCCACGCCAGCGTACCGGATCCGGTCCCTGGAACGCGCCGCGCCCGGTCGGGCTCGCACTGCACACGAGGCCAGGCGGCGCCCGGCCGCCCTCGGCGTGGCGAACGCTCCCGCCCACGCTATACTTGGGACGATACCGGAGCGGGTGCAATCCCGGCGACCGACCGACCAACACACGAGCCCGAACCCCGAATCGAGGACAGCCCATGACGATCAGCGGCGTGGGGAGTGGTGCGACGAGCGGACCGGTCGACGAGCCTCCGGTCGCTGCGCCGGAGGAGGCCGCAAGCCCGGAACCGGCCGCCCCCGAGGCGGCACCGGCGGCCGCCCCGGGCAACGGCGCACCGTCCGGCGCCTGGTCGACCGAGGGGCACCTGCTGCAGGAGCGCGCAAGCGGCTGGAACACTGGCGCCACACCACCCGCCTTCGACCGGTGGAACCTCACCCCCGAGGTCAAGCGGCTGTTTCTCGCACTCGGTGACGCCACGAGCGCCGAGCAGGCCGAGCAGACGGTCAACGCCCTGCTCGAACAAGGGGTACCGCGCGAGCAGATCGAGGAGGTGCTCGA
>RFJN01000490.1 GCA_003694875.1 Planctomycetota bacterium
ACCAGCCCCAGCACCGCCGGCCGCCTTCCCCGTCTCCGCATTGCGCCTTCCTCCCGCGCTGCTGCGCGCCACGCGCCCCGAGCGGCCGCCGGCACCATGACCGACGGCCCGATCCGTCAGCGAATGAGCGTCATCTTGCCGCCATTCTGCTTGGCGAGATCGTCCATGAACTTGAGCAGCGGCTCGAACTGCGGGTTGCCCTCGAAGACCTTGAAGCAGAACGTGTAGATCTTGGCGTTGCGCAGCCGGTTCATGGCGCGCACCTTCTTGAGGATCTCCTGCGGATCGATCGGATCGACACCGGTCTGCTGCTGGTTGATCCGGGCGGGAGCACCGTCGGAGAGCAGCACGATCGTGTTCACCTCGAGCACGTCGAACGCCCGCTTGAGCGCGTCGTCGGTGTGCGTGGCGCCGTCGGCCTTGAGGTTCTGGATCCACTTCAGCGCCGCCGCCTTGTTGGCCGGCGTCGCGCGGTGCAGCGGCGCACCACGACGGATCGGCTTCCAGGTCTTGATCACGTGGCTGAACGCGATGATGTTGAACTGCACGTCGCCCTTGAGACCGCGCACCGCCTTGGCGAGTTCCTGCTTGACCCGCTCGATGCGCTTGCCGCCGCCCTCGCCGTCGATCGGCGGATCCTCCGCCTCCATGGAACCCGAGACGTCGATCACGAACATGATGCGCTTCGCGATGATCTTCTCGTCGAAGAACTGCGCCGCCTCGTCCTCGCGCACCACCGTCGAGGCGTTCTCCTTGTCGCCCCGGTCCTTGTTCGGGTCGAAGGTGGCGCCGACCGCCTTCCAGTAGTCGCGCCAGGCCGCCGCGTCGACGAAGTCCTCGCCGGTGATGTCGGTGAGCGCCTGCTTGACGTCGATCCAGGTGACGTCCTTGTTCTTCTCGAGCCGCGCGAGCGCGTCGATCAGCGCCGGCACCGCCTTCGGATCCCGCCGCTTGCCGAGCGCCTTCGCAGCCGCCGAGATCACATACGGCACCTTGTCGTCGAGCCGACCCGCGATCGCCTCGGTCACCTTCTCGCCGGGCTGCTTCACGAGCGACTCGATCAGCACCGCCCGCAGCGTCCAGTCCTTCGGCCGCGACTTGCGCTCGAGCTGCTTGAGCATGTAGTCGACGACCGCGGGATCGCGCATGCTGCCGAGCGCGTCGCGCACCGCGTTGAAGACGTCGATGTCCTCGAGCTTCTCGCCGATCTGCACGAGCAGGTCGACCGCGCGCTTGCTCTCGTCGGCCGCGATCCGGTGCACCGCCTCCACCATCGCGGCGCTGTCGCCCGAGGCCACCGCGCGCTCGAACGATTTCTTCGCCTTTTTCCAGTCGCTGCTCGAGAGCTTGGCCTGCGCCGGCGCCACACACACCAGCACCGCGACAAGCCAGCCCACGAACGCGACCCACCGACCCGAGCGTGCCATCTGCGATCCTCCGTTCCCGGATCCGAGCCCGAACGCGCTCCCCCCTGCGCGTTCCCGAAGGCGCGCATTCTAGTTCCGCCCCCGGGGCCCCACAAGCGCGCCCGCGTCACGGGAACGTAAAATCCGCGCGCCGCCCAACCGCCTCCGCACGGGCGACTCGGCCCGCCGGTCGCCCCACCCCGCGCTTCCGTGCCCCCGCGACGATTGGTATCATGGCGAGAGCGCGGGCTGTCGCGGCGCGTCATCGCCGGCCGTCGCCCGCGGCCTCGACCTCCTCGGGCCCGGCCCCGCACGATGACGACGAAGAGGGA
Organism: Planctomycetota bacterium; assembly: GCA_003694875.1. GTDB lineage: Bacteria > Planctomycetota > J058 > J103 > J103 > J103. The sequence goes on from RFJN01000490.1 coordinate 1,739, forward strand.
GTATCGTGACCACCGCCCGATCCCGACCGAACGACGACACCGGCCGCGTGGCGACCGGCAGCTGCCGCGAGGGCGAGGGCCCGCGCTGCCCGCGCCCGCCGGTGCGCAACCGCATCGTGGCGCTGCTCGTGTTCGTGCTGCAGCTGCTCGTGCTCGCCTTCCGACGGCTGCTGCGGCCTCTGTACGACGCCGAGTCCCGCCGCGCGCGACATGCGCGCCTCGCGCGCCAGCTGCTGCTGCTCGAGGGTGGTCCCGCCGGCAAGGTCAGCAGCGTGCTGCACGGCAGCCGCGCGCGCCCCTCGCGCCGCAAGGTCAAGATCATCGTCAACCCCGTGAGCGGTCGCGGCGCGGGACTGCGGGCGATCCCGCGGCTGCGTCGCGGGCTGCGCGAGCTCGGCTACGACGTCGAGATCGTGGTTACCGAACGCGCCGGACAGGCCGAGGAGGCGTGCTTCGGACTCGAGTCGAACGTGGCCGCGGTGGTGGCGGTCGGCGGCGACGGCACGCTCAACGAGGTGATCAATGGGGTGGGAGACCAGCCCACCCCGATCGCGGTCTACTCGACCGGAACCGCCAACTGCATCGGAACCGAGTTCGAGATCCCGCGCGAGCCCGAACTGTTCTGCCGCATGATCGACGAGGGGTGCGCGGTGTGCCTGGATGTCGCCGAGGTCGTCGGACGACGGCGCTTCCACAGCTTCGCCGGGGTGGGATTCGACGCCAAGGTCGTCGAGGAACTCAGCAAGGTGCGCACCGGCGCCATCCTCATGAGCGCCTACATCCGCCCGATCCTCACCGCGCTGCGCAGCTACAAGTGGCCCAGGGTCGCGGTGGAGGTCGACGGCGAGACGATCCGTTCCGAGGCGAGCTTCGTGATCGTGTCGAACATCCGCACCTACGCCATCATGGAGGCGGCGCCGGCCGCGAGCGCCACCGACGGACTGCTCGATATCTGCATCTTCGAGAAGCCCGGCTGGCTCGCGCTCGCGCGCTACGCCCTCGGCGCCTTCACCCGCACCCACACCCTCGACCACGACGTGGTCTACGTGCAGGGCCGCCACGTGCGCCTGTCCACCGCCGCCGACCGCGTGCCGATCCAGATCGACGGTGATCAGGGCGGCTATCTCCCGGCCGAACTCCGCGTGCTGCCCGGCGCGATCCGCTTCCTCGTGCCGGCCCACGTCCAGGCGCGGCTCACCCGGCCCGCGAGCCGGCCGCAGGACCGCCCCCGGCCGGCGGAGACGCCGACGCGCTCGCGCCCGCTCGCGCAGCGGCGCGACCGCGCAGTGCTCGCCTGAACGACCACACCGCCGCCGACGACCGGAGCCCGACCCCCATGCCCACCGACCGCAACGGATTCCCCCTCGGCAACACCCGGATCGGAGACGGCCGGCTGTTCATCATCGCCGGGCCCGATCTCGCCGAACCGCCCGAGCTCTGTGTGCGCATCGCCGAGCGGCTCGCCGCGTGTTGCCGCCGGCTCGATCTGCCGCTGGTGTACAAGGGCTCGTTCGACAAGGCCAACCGGACGAGCGGCACGAGCTACCGAGGCCCGGGCCTCGAGGCGGGGCTCGAGGCGCTGCGGGCGGTGCGCGAGCAGCTCGGCATTCCCGTGGTCACCGATGTGCATGAGCCGTGGCAGGTCGAGCGCGTCGCACCCCACGTCGACATGCTGCAGATCCCGGCCTTCCTGTGCCGCCAGACCGATCTGCTCACCGCATGCGCGCGCTCGGGGCGTGCGGTCCACGTCAAGAAGGGACAGTTTCTC
>RFJN01000091.1 GCA_003694875.1 Planctomycetota bacterium
CGACCCCGTGGCGCTGCGCGGCGAGCGGTGGTTCCTGGGCCGGATCTACCACTACCCCGGCGGCGGGGTGCACCACGGCGTGCCGCTGTCGAACTACGGCGGCTGGTGGCTGGTGGGAGCGACGATCCTGGGGCTGTTCGCGTGGATCGATCGCCGGCTGCCCGCCGAACCGCAGCGGGCGGGTGCGGGCCTCGGCGCCCTCTTCTACCTCTCGATCATGGCGTTCTGTGTGGGGGTTGCGGGCTGGATCGGGGCGTGGGAGGTGGCGGTATCGGGAGGGCTGATCGCGTCGCCGATCGCCGCCCTCGCCCTCGGACGGGCGCTGCTCGGGCAACCGCGGCGCGGTTGACGGTGCGCATCGCGGCCCTCTACACTGCCTCGTGGCCGCACACCACCGAGGAGACGCCGCATGCCCGCCACGGAAGCGACGACCTGGTACTTCCGCAAGGCCGCGCGCCGCATGGACCTCGCCGAGCGGGTGCAGCGACTGCTCGTGACGCCGGCGCGCACCGTCAAGGTCGAGGTGGCGATCGAGCTCGACAACGGTGAACTCGCCAACTTCACCGGCTTCCGCTGCCAGCACTCCAACGACCGCGGTCCGTTCAAGGGCGGGCTGCGCTACCACCCGGCGCTCGACGAGGACCACGCCGAGGCGCTCGCGGCGCTCATGACGTGGAAGACGGCGGTGGTGGACATTCCGTTCGGGGGCGCCAAGGGGGGGATCAACTGCGATCCGCGCACCATGAGCGCGAAGGAGCTGCAGCGCACCACCCGCCGCTTCGTGCAGCAGATCCACGAGGTGATCGGTCCGCAGGTGGACATCCCCGCGCCCGACATGGGCACGAACGCCACGGTGATGGCGTGGATCATGAGCGAGTACTCGAAGTTCCACGGCTTCTCCCCGGCCGTGGTGACGGGCAAGCCGCTCGATCTGCACGGCTCGGCGGGGCGCGAGGAGGCGACCGGGCGTGGGGTCATGTACGCGACCGAGCAGATTCTCGGCCGCCTCGACCGACAGATCGCGGGCAGCCGGTTCTCGATCCAGGGCTTCGGCAACGTGGGCTCGCACGCCGCGCGACTGCTCGCCGGCCAGGGCGGCAAGATCGTGTGCGTGTCCGACATCGGCGGCGCGATTTACAACCCCGAAGGGATCGAGATCGATCGGCTGCTCGAGCATGTCCGCGAGACCGGGACGGTGGCGGGCTTCGACGGCGCGGCGCCGATCGAGCCGGAGCAGGTGCTGACCTGCGAGTGCGACGTGCTGATCCCGGCCGCGCTCGACGGGGTGATCACGCGCGAGAACGCCGAGGAGGTGCGTGCCGCGGTGGTGATCGAGGCGGCGAACGGACCGGTGCTGCCGGAGGCCGACGAGATCCTCGAGCGGCGCGGGATCGTCGTGGTGCCCGACATCTATGCCAACGCCGGCGGGGTGACGGTCTCGTACTTCGAGTGGGTGCAGAACCTGCAGAGCTTCCGCTGGGAGGTCGACGACATCAACGACAAGCTGCGACGTCGGATGCAGACCGCCTTCGACACGATCTACCGGCTCGCGACCCGCAAGAAGATCTCGCTGCGGGAGGCGGCCTTCATCGTGGCGATCGGGCGCGTGGGTCGCGCCACGCTCTACATGGGCGGGTTCTGAGGACGCGGCGCCGGCGGTCGGGGAGGACGACGAGGTGGAGCGCAAGCAGGCGCAGGAGCTGGCCGAGGCCCTGCAGGGGGTCAAGATCTTTCACGGCATGAGTCCGCAGCAGATCGCGACCGTGGTCGGTTCCGCGGAGCCGATCGCGCTCTCGGCAGGCGAGCCGGTCTTCCGCGAGGGCGATCCGGTCGACGGTTTCTACCTGCTCGTCTCGGGCTCGATCAGCGTACGCCGGCAGTTGCACGGGCGGGAGACCGAGGTGGCGAGCCTCGAGGCGCAGACCGCGATCGGCGAGAGCGGCATGATCGGCGGCGACCGGCGCATGGCGAGTTGTGTCGCAGCGACCGATTGTCTTCTGTACAAGATCTCGCGCTCGTCCTTCGACCGGCTGTGCGCGAGCGGCAGCGCGGCGACGGTGCGGCTCGTGCTCAACATCGCCTCGATCCTGCGGGCGCGGCTCGATCAGCTCAACCGGGCGTTCGTGGAGTTGAGCGAGCGGGCTGCGCGGGGCGAGGGCCCCGAGCGCGAGGTGGAGCTCGAAGTCTTCCGGCGCCAACTCTATACGGAGTGGATGTTCTGACACGTCGTCTCTCCGCCTCACGGCGCCTGCACCGCACGGCGAAAGGCGGGAGCCTCCTCGAGATGCCGGGGAAATTCCTCGCAGAACGACGTGTATCGTGCTTGCGGCCACCATGCAAGTTGCGTATCGTCCATGAGCACGCAGGCCTCGGGAGGGGCGGCGGACGCAGGGCCCAGCACCCGGTGGGTCCGGCGGGGGAGGGGGATCCCACGCCGGGACGACATGGGGAGTCCGAGCGGCAATGGCGAGCACCCACGAGAGCGCTCTCGACACCTACTTTCGCGATATCCAGCAGGTGAAGCTGCTGACCGCGGACGAGGAGAAGGAACTCGGGCGACGGGTCCAGGCGGGCGACGAGCAGGCGCGCGATCACATGATCCGCGCGAACCTGCGTCTGGTGGTCTCGATCGCGAAGAACTACACCGGTCGCGGCCTGAGCCTGCTCGATCTGATCGAGGAGGGCAACTTGGGGCTGCTCAAGGCGGTGGAGAAGTTCGATCCCGAGGCGGGTTGCCGCTTCTCGACATACGCGACGTGGTGGATCAAGCAGAGCATCAAGCGGGCGCTGATCGACAACGTCAAGACGGTGCGGATCCCGAGCTACATGGTGGAACTGCTCTCGCGCTGGCGCCGGCAGTCTACCATGCTGAGCTACAAGCTCGGTCGGCAGCCCACCTTCTTCGAGGTGGCGGAGTCGCTCGAGCTCAGTCCGGAGCTGTGCCGTCTCGTGCACTCGGCGATCCGGGTACGCGAGTCCTCGAGCCGCACGGTGTCGATCGACGCCGAGAGTGGTCTGTCCGAGATCATCGAGGACAAGGGGGCGCCCGATCCGGAGGCGCACGTCTCGGCCATGACCGAGCGCGAGATGATCGAGCGTGGCTTGCGCTCGATCCACAAGCGTGCGGCGACGATCCTGCGCATGCGCTACGGCCTCGACGGCGGCAGCCCCATGACCTTGAAAGAGATCGGAGAGAAGGTTAGGCTGTCGCGCGAACGGGTGCGCCAGATCGAACGAGAGGCGCTGCAGAAGCTGCGGGGGGTCATGGCGCGACACGAGGCGGGCGCCGACTGAGCGAACCGCCGCCGGCGCCGGCTCCCGACCGAACTCGAACCGGTTGGAGACGGCGCGTGGACAGCCTGAAGCGCTTGATCCGTGACATCCCCGACTTCCCGGTCAAGGGGATCATCTTCAAGGACATCACGCCGCTGTTGCGCGACGCCGAGGCGCTGCGCAGCGCCACCGACGCGATCGCCGAGCACTTTCGCGATCGCGGGGTGACGTGCGTGTGCGGCATGGAGGCGCGCGGCTTCATCTTCGGCACCGCGATCGCCTATGCGCTCGGGGTGGGATTCGTGCCGCTGCGCAAGCCGGGCAAGCTCCCCTACGAGACCGAGTCGGTGAGCTACCAGCTCGAGTACGGCACCGCGACGCTCGAGATCCACAAGGACGCGGTCGGGCCGAACGACCGTGTGCTCATGGTGGACGATCTGCTCGCGACCGGCGGCACCATGGCGGCCTCCTGCCGGCTGGTGCAGAAGCTCGGGGCGCGCGTGGAGGCGTGCGCCTTCGTGGTGGAGTTGACGTTTCTCGGCGGACGCGACAAGCTCGACGCCGAGGTGGTGTCGCTGATACGCTACTGACCCGGCACCAGGCGGGAACGAACGCGAGGGGAGAGGTCGACGACATGGCGGGGATGAAGGACGGCTTGATCGGCGCGGGGCTGCTGCTGCTCGGGGCGGCGATCGGTGTGACGGTGGCGGTGAAGCAGCCCGCCCCGCAGCCCACCCACGAGCAGCAGGCGCAGGACGCGGCCGCCGAGGCGGGCGAGCAGGCGACCGAGTCCGCCGCGGACGCAAACGGGCAGGCGGCGAGCGAGGCCGAGGCGGCGGGTGCCACGTCCGGCGGCACGCAGGCACCGACCACGGGCGAGAGCCGGTCGGGCGACATGCCGGCCGACTTCGGGCGATAGGCGGCCGGCCATGCTGAAGCTCGAGCGCATCCTCGTTCCGATCGACTTCTCGCCCACCGCGCGCCGCGCCCTCGAGGCGGCCGCCCAGCTCGCCCGGCTCGCCGGGGGCAAGCTCTACGTGTTGCACGTGCTCGACACCCGTGGCCTCGAGGTCGCCGCAAGCGAGGGGTTCTTCGAATACGTGAACGTCGTGGACGCGATGCGCCGCGGTGCAGAGCAGGAGCTGCGCGCGCTCGTGGACGAGTTGCAGCTCGGCGAGGTCGTCGCCAAGTGCGTCGTGGACGAGGGCACGCCGACGAGTGCGATCCGCCGGGCGATCGACGACCACGGCGTGGGGCTCGTCGTCATGGGCACGCATGGACGTTCGGGTGTGGTCCGGTGGCTGCTCGGCAGCGTGGCGGAGAAGACGGTGCGCACCGCGCCGTGTCCGGTGCTCGTCGTCAAGCCCGA
>RFJN01000491.1 GCA_003694875.1 Planctomycetota bacterium
GGGTCGAAGCGGTAGGTGCGCACGATGTGGCGGTTGAGCGAACTCGAGGCGTACTGCGTCAGGATGAAGATGCGCTCGATGCCGGAGTGCAGGCAGTTGGAGATCGGGATGTCGACGAGCCGGTAGCGACCGCCGAGACTGACCGCCGGCTTGGCGCGCTCGCGCGTGAGCGGATCGAGGCGTGTGCCCCGGCCCCCGCCGAGCACGATCGCGATCACCTCCGAGCTGCGACAGCTTCCGCACGCCACGCCCCGTCCTCCCCTTCCGCCCAGCGCAGCCGCGGCCCGAGCACGAACAGCGCCTCGCGCACCCGCCGCGCGGTGTCGCGCGGGATCTGGCTCGCGATCCCGTCGCGCCGCACGAACACACACCCCACCACGCGCTCGCCGAGCTGCGCCGCCGCGTAGCCACCCTGCAACGCGACGATCTCGGGCGCGTCGGCCGCACGCGCGACCCGCTGTCCGGCGAGCAGCGTGGCGAACTCGTGCGGCGTGAGCGGCAGCACCGCACGCCGCAGCGCCGACCCGGTTGCGACGAGCCCCGTGCTCGTCGGTTTGAGCCGGCTCGAACGGTCGCGCACCAGACGCAGCCCCGGGTTCTGCACCCGCCAGCGTTCGAGCCCGCGCGGGTGCGGCATCTCCGGGCTGCACAGCCACACCGTGCGTCCGGAGGCGAGCGGGCGCGCCGGCGCGAGCGCGGCTCGCTCGAGTCCGAAACGCTCGTGCAGATAGGCGAGTGCGCTCTCGCGCAGTGCCGCCTCCCGCTCGTGTTCGCCCCCGCCGAGCGGCCGGTGGCGGTGCCGGTCGCGCACCGCGGCGTCCGGATCGCGCCGCAGGCGCGCGATGAAGAAACCCGAGGCGTTCCAGCTCCGGTGCGGGTAGTGGCGGCGGGTCAGCGCGAGTGTCTCCCCGAACCGGCGTCCACCCCAGACGGTCAGACCCGGCTCGCCGCCGAGTTCGGGCGGCAGCGGCTCGAGCTGCAGGTCGGGACGCTCGCGCAGCACGTCCGCCACCACCGCCTCGTTCTCCTCCGGGGCGTAGGTGCAGGTGCTGTACACGATGCGTCCGCCCGGCTCGACCAGGTTGGCCGCCCGCCGCAGCAGGGTGCGCTGCAGCGCGTGCAGCCGCGCCACCTCGCTCTCGGTGTAGGCGCGCGCGGGCCGGTGCGCCGCGCCGGCCGCGCCGAGCCGCCAGCGTCCCTCGCCGCTGCACGGCGCGTCGACGAGGACACGGTCGAAGCGCAGCCCGTTGGCGAACGCGGCCCCGTTGTTGTGTGCGATCGCGACGCTGGTGTGCCCGAGCCGTTCGACGTGGTGCTTGAGCACCGCGAGCCGGTCGAGGTACGGGTCGTTGGCGAGCACCCAGCCGCGTCCGGCGAGGAGTTCGGCGATCTGGGTCGTCTTGGAGCCCGGGGCGGCGCACAGATCGAGCACGCGGTGGCCCGGCCGCACGTCGAGCGCGAGGGGGGCGAGCATCGAGGTGGCGCCCTGGACGTGGTAGAGCCCGAGCATGTGCTCGAGCGTCGCCCCGGGCGAGGCGAGTCCGCGCACCCGCAACGCGTGCGGGCTGAAGGGCAGCGGCTCGACCTCGAGCCCCGCGCGCCGCAGCCCCTCGGCGAGCTGCGGACCCGGCATGCGCAGCGCGTTGGCGCGCAGGAACAGATCGGGCTCGCTGTGGACCGCGTCGAGGAAGGCCTCGAAGTCCGGGATCAGGGCGCGTCGATGGTCGAACATGCGGGCAGCATAGCCAAGCGGCGCCGAAGGGGGCAACGGTCGTTGCGCGCGTGCGGGCGCGCGCTACCATGCGAGCGGACTCCGTGATCGGCGACCATGGCGACGCTGCTGCATATCTCGGACGTGCACTTCGGCTGGCCGAGCGTGCCGGAGGCGGTCGAGGCGATCCACGCCTCGCGCGCCGCGCTCGCGCCCGATCTCGTCGTCTGCTCCGGCGACCTCGTGCAGCGCGGCGACTTCACGAGCCAGTACCGCGCGGCACGGGCGTTCCTCGACCGCTTCCCCGAGCCGGTGCTCTCGGTGCCCGGCAACCATGACCTCGTCTTCTGGAACCCGTGGGTGCGGTTGCGCCGGCCGTTCGTCAACTACCGGCGCTGGATCTCGCCCGACCTCGAGCCTCTGTGGCGGGACGAGCAGGTGTGCGTGCTGGGGATCGCCACCCCGCGACCGTGGCTCGTCGATCTCGGCTTCGTCGACCGGCGCCAGCTCGCGCGCGTGCGCGAGGCCTTCGCGGACCTGCCCCCGCAGGTACTGCGCGTGCTCGTCATGCACCACCCGCTCGTACCGACCGAGTTCGACGGCTGGTTCCGCCACCACGTGCGTGGCAGTCGGCGTGCGATCGAGGCGTTCTCGCGCGCCGGGGTCGACCTCGTGCTGTGCGGCCACAGCCACTTCCCGCTGTGCCGGCGGATCGTGCCCGCCTCCGGGGCGCGTCCGTTCGTGATGGCGCAGGCGGGAACCTCGAGCTCACGCCGTCTTCGGCCGCACACCGGCTGCGAACACAACGCCTTCAACGTGATCCGTACCGACGGGCCGGGCCGCTTCGTGGTCGAGCATCACCTGCTGCGCACCGACGGGTTCGAGCAGGTGTGGAGCGAGCGCTACGATCGACCGCGGTGAGCGGGAGGCGGTCGCCCGCCGCTGCCGCTAGCCGCCCGACGGGGCCTCGAGGCTGCGGCGCAGCCGGTGTCCGAGCGCGGTGAGGCTCGGCACGAGCCCGCTGTGCAACTCGAGCAACGCCCCGTCCGCGCTGCGATACAGCCGAAGCTCGGCCGCACGCTGCCCGCCGGTGTCGACGAAGCGAAGCACCGCGAGCGTGGGAGCGCGGCGTTCGCGCGCCTCGGCGAGCAGCGCCCCGAGCGGCAGCGTGTCGGTGCTCGCCGTGAGTCCGGTCAGCAGCAGGTCGCCCGAGCGTCCGTAGCCCTGCAGCAGCGAGGTGACCTCGTCGGCCGCGAGCGGCACGAGCCGGTCGCCGTCGATCCGGCACACGAGCACCGGCAGCCGGCGGCCCGCTCCGAGCGCCGGCGAGGCGGGAGGCGACTCGTCGAGACCGGTCACGTGCGGCGCCACAGGCGGCGCGTCGTCGGGCGCGGGCACGTAGGCCTCCTCGCGTCGGGTGATCGCGGCGCGTTTCTCCTCCGCCGGCGGCTGCGCTGGCGGGGTCACGTTCCTCTTGGGGACCGCCAGCTCGGGCTCTTCCAACAACCGCTCCAGCGGCAC
>RFJN01000092.1 GCA_003694875.1 Planctomycetota bacterium
CGCGGAGCGGATCCACACCGACCTGCTCGTGCTGCGCGTCGCGATCGGGCGCTTCCGGCGCGACACGGGACGGTGGCCCGAGACGCTCGAACAGCTCGTAAACGGAGCGGGAATCGAACGCTGGCGCGGACCGTATGTCCTGGGCGGTGAGAGCGGGCTGCTCGATCCGTGGCAGCACCCCTACGTCTACGAGCGGCCGGGACCGGAGGGGGCGCCGTACCGCGTGGGCACCCTCGGGGCCGACGCCGCACCGGGCGGCGAGGGAAAGGATACCGACGTGTTCGAGAACGGGGAGCCGACGCCGTGACGGGTCCGATCGACTTCACGCTGCCCGACGCCGACGAGCAGCCGCTGCGCTTCGACGCGGCGTGGCGCGAGCGCCGCCGCTCCCTGCTGTTCTTCTATCGCGGCCACTGGTGACCGTTCTGTCGCTCTCAGGTCGAGGGCTACCTGGCGTTGCGGGAGCGCTGCGAGCGCGCGGACCTCGAGATTCTCTTGATCTCGGCCGACGATCCGGCCACCAACCGCCGCTTTCGCGAGCGGCTCGCGATCCCCTATCCCCTGCTGTCCGACCGCACGCACGAGGTCGCCGACCGCTACGGCGTCCCGATCTCGCGCCGGCACTGGCAGGCGCGCAACTATCCGGACGGATTCATCCAGCCCGCGCTGTTCGCGTTCGACGGCGAGCGCCCCCTGTACCGCTGGATCACGCGCCCGCGGTTGCTCAACCTCTTCGGAGCGGCGCGGCGACCCGAGCCCGCCGCGGTGCTCGAGGCGATCGAACGCGCGCTGGAGGCAGATGATCGCTAGGCTCTGTCTGGAAACGCCCCCTGCTGCGATCTCCGGCTGATCACCGACTTGCGGCGTCGCGACAACCGAAGCCGTCCTCGACGTACTTCCGTACGCCTCCGGCGTCTTCGAACCTCGCTCCTCGCCACTCGGCGCCAGCCGAACCTCTCGCGACGGGCTCGTTTCCAAACAGAGCCTAGGCCTGCGAGAAGAAGATGTAGGCCACCGGCACGACGAAGCCCAGCGGGAAGAGCACCCGTGCCCAGCGATCGATCCGCTGCGCGGCCTCGCGCCCCCGGCTGTGGAAGAAGTGGTTCTCGAGCACGACCTCGACGAGCGCGAAGAAGATCACGAGATAGCTCACGAGAAAGAACTTGTCGGCCGTGACGAGATAGCCCACCTCCGGCAGCGCGTCGGCCTGCGAGATGTGGAACGCCACGCAACTCAGCAGGGCGGTGATCACGATGCCGGCCTGCACCTCGAACTCGCGCGGATCGATGAAGAACACCACGAACGACATGGCCACGATGATCGTCAGCGGCAGGATCGACTTGACCACGTACGGCACCAGCACGCGTCCGAGTTCGAGTTCGAACACGTAGCGCGAATACGGGGTACGCCCCTGGGTCGCCTCGTAGGGCGAGCCGAAGTCGGTCGGGTACAGAAACGGATACGCACGCTGGCGCACGTCCTCGATGCGCCAGTCGCTGATCGTGAGGCCGGGATGCAGCGCTTCCTTGCGCAGATCCCGCGGGCTGCCGTCGAGGTGGTGGTCGTCGGGCACGAACTCGAGTTCGGTGCTGCCGTAGTCCGGCGGCTCGATCTGGATCGCGAGCACCTGGTGGTCGAACGGATAGCGGTGCAACGGGAAGTTGCCGCGCATGTTCGCGACGACCCGGTACGCCAGGTACGTCCAGCCCCCGTAGCGTTCGACCGCCTGGAGTTCCGCCCGCTCGATCTGGCCGTTGATCACCTCGAAGGCGAGTTCGTCGTCCTTCTCCCCGAGCCGTCCCTTCCAGCGGAACCACAGATAGAAGTCCATGGTGTAGCTGCCGTTCTTGATGTCGAGGTTCGAGACGGCAAGCAGATAGAGGCTCGTGTACACACGGACCGGCAGCCGATAGACCTGCGACTCGCGATAGTACGACAGCGCCCCCGGGTGCAGCGGCAGCGGGAGCTGGCGCGCAAGCTCGTGCAACCCGTAACGACCGAAGGCGCGGTGAACGAGTTGCAGCCGCTTGCGCGCGGCCTCGCGGGCGACGTTGACGATCAGCTCGGCGACGACGAGATCGGGGACGTCGGGTGCGACGAGCAGCAAAGCCCGCACCGAAGCGGTCGGCACCGCCGCCTTCTGCCCGGGATAGCTTCCGGCCGCGATCGCGTCGACGGCGAGCGCCGCGCCCTCGGAGGGAAGCGTGCGCAGCCGCTCGGGATCGAGCGGCAGCAGCGTCAGCCCCGGCTTTTCGAGTAGCTTCGCGACCGGCGCGAGCGGCACCGGCCCCACGAACATGGCCGCGTCGATCTCCCCGCGCTCGAGCGCCTTCGCGAGCCGGTCGCCGCGCACATCGAGCAGCGTGCACGTCTCCGGACCGAGCCCGTGCGCACGCAACACCTGCACCGCCGTGTAGCGGGTGCCGCTCTTGACCCCGCCGACCGCGATCCGCCGACCGCGCAGTTGCCCTACCGTCCGGATCCCGAGATCCCGGCGCACCACCACGTGCAGGTGTTCGGGAAACAGCGCCGCCACCGCGCGCACCGGCAGATCGGGCTCGGTGCGGGCGGCGTCGAACGCGACGTCGGACTGCACGATCGCCGCGCCCACACGCCCCGCTCGCAGACGCTCGAGGTTGTCCACCGACGCCTCGGTCTCGAGCACCTCGAGATCGACAAGGGGACGTGCTCCCTGGTAACTGCTGTCGAGGTTCTTGGCAAGCGCGACCCCGTACGCGTGATACAGCCCCGCCTCGGGGCCCGTCCCGATACGAAGGTGGTACGGCCCCTCGTTGATGTGCGGCGCGCCGTCGGCGAAGGCAGGAACACCGCCGCCGAACAGGAGCGAGCCGAGCAGCGCCGCCGCGAGCAGGAGGCGAGAGGCTGACGTTCCCCTCATGCGCCGTCTCCCGAGATCTGCTCGCGGCGCTCGGCCACCGCACGCCG
>RFJN01000492.1 GCA_003694875.1 Planctomycetota bacterium
GCTTGTCCGCGAGCAGCTTCGCCACGTCGTCGAGCCGCGAGACGCTTCGCCCGTCGACCTTGCGCAGCTGCCAGCCCGGCTCGAGCTGTGCCTCCGCGGCGGGGCTGTCCTCGAGCACGCGCGTGATCCACAGCGACCCGTCGCGCTCCTCGAGTTCGAGCCCGAGATACGGACGAGCGGTTTCGCGACGGTCGTGCGGAGCGGTGTGGTGGGGCGCGGGCCGTCGGGCCTGCGGCGCGTGCTTGCCGTGCGCGGGCACAGCGGTGTGCGGGCGGGCGCCGAGCGTCACGCGGATCGTGTGGCGCGCTCCGGCGCGTTGCACCACGAGGGAGACGGTATCGCCCGCGGCTCGCCTGCGGAGGGCGGTGCGCAGATCGGCGAGGCCGCGCACGGCGGTACCGTCGACCGACACGATGCGGTCGCCGGCGCGCAGCCCGCCCTTCGCGGCCGGCCCGTGCGGCACGAGTTCGTCGACGAGCACCGCGCCATCGCGTTCGGCGAGGTAGGCGCCGAGGTAGCCACGGGCACGGGCCTGCGGCGTGTGCGGCTCGGCTGCGGCGCGACGGTCTGGCGCCGAGGCGAACCGGCAGCGTTCGACGCCAGCCGTCGCGTTCGACGTGGAACACGATCGTGTCACCGGGCTTCTTCGTCCGGAGGAAGTCGGGCAGCGCGCGGGGCCGGTCGAGACGCAGCGGTTCGGCACCCTTGCGCTCGATCGCGAGCAGGAGGTCACCGCGCCGCAGTCCGGCCTTGTCGGCCGGGCTTCCAGGCTGGACGGTTGTCACGCGCAGCCCGCGGTCGGTCGCCTGCAGCGCCACGCCGATGAAGGGGCGGCCGGAGGCGCGGGGACCGCCGGCGGGGGCGGCCACGAGCTGGAACTCGCGCTGCCAGCCGTCGCGTTCGACGAGAAGCCGCACGCGCTCGCCCGCCCGCAGCCGGCGCAGTCGCCGGGCGAGTTCGGCGGAGGAGCGCACCGGTTGCTCACCGAGCCGTCGCACGATGTCGTGCGCACGCAGTCCCGCCCGCGCGGCCGGGGAGCCGGGCTTGACCTTGACGATCTCGGCGCCGACCGGTCGTTCGTCGTCGTCATACAGATAGATCCCGAGCATGCCGCGCTCGTTCGTGGCGGTCTGCTCGTCGCCGGTGGGGAACTCCCGCGGCCGGCTCTCGGCCGCGCGTCGGGCCGCGGCCTGCAGCGCGGCGACGTTCTCGACCGGCACCGCGAGGCCGAGCAGACGATCGCGACGCAGCGCCGGCACGACGAGGCCCACCACGCGGCCGTCGTGGTCGAGCAGCGGTCCTCCGAACGAGCCGGGGTTGACCGCGGCGTCGGTCTCGATCGCCTGCACGCCGGCGCCCTCCTGCTCGGGCAGCGGGTAGATGGCGGAGACCACCCCGAGGCTGAGTGCGGGCTCACCGTCCCGGACGAGCGCACGGAAGGGGTTGCCGACGGTGTAGACGACCGAGCCCGGTCGGAGTGTGCTCGGCGAACCGAATGCGGCCGGGCAGGCGGGTGGTGGAAGCGGGCTCTCGAGTTCGAGCAGTGCGACGTCGCGCGCCGGGTCCTCGTGCACGAGGCGTGCGGCGACGCTCGGACCGTCGGGCGCCACGACCTCGAGGCGGCGGGTGTCGGGCAGCGCCGAGCGCGCGGTGAGCACGAGCCGCGGTCCGCACAGCACGCCGGTGGCAGCCGGGGCTGCATTCAGTCCGAAGGCTCGTCGTGTGCGAATACCGACCACCGAATGGCGGATCCGTTCGGCGACGCGGGCGTTGTGTTCGCTGATGGAGTCGACGAGGCGGGGGGAGCGGGGCGAGGTGTGCTCGTCGGCGCGTGCGGTGAGCAGCGGAACGAGGACGGTCAGGAGTGCGGCCAGCCCGATCGGGCGCAGCAGGCCGGCGGCTCGCCGTCGATGGTTGTTTCGATGGTCGTGCATCGACATGGGGCCTCCCACGGGTTGTGTCGAGTCGCGGCGCGCGGTCGGCCGCGCGCCGTGGCGCGGAGCGAGCGCAGCCGCGCGGTGGCGCGTCACGCGCAGGCTATGGGGAGTACGGGCGGGTGAGCAAAGGTGTTTGCCGTCGGGGCGCGTCGGTTCCGGGGCGGTCGGCGTGGTCAGGGAGGGTTCGCCACGGGAGGGGGAGGCGGGGGGGACAACCCCGAGCCCCGCACGGCCGGGCCGCGCGGGACTCGGGCAAGCTCGAGAAGGTGAGCGCTACGGGGTGGTGTCGTTCTCGTACGCCTCGAGCACGAGCCGTTCCCAGTGCTCGCCCTGGTAGCGCCAGTCCTTGCCGAAGTGGTTGTTCTCGGCGCGGTACGCCTTCCACTCGCTGAGCACGAGTCGGTTGTTGAGCGGGCCCGGTGCGACGCAGCCCGAAAGGGCTGCGCCCGCTGCGAGCAGCGCGACGGCGGCGAGTGTCCTCGCGATCCTGCGGACCATGTCGTGTTCCCCCTCTCGGTTCCGCGTCCGCGACCGAACCGCGACGGGCGGCGGGCGGACGGTGCGACTGCATGGTAGCGGCGGGCGGCGACGTTGTGCGATCGTTCCCGCAACCGCGGCGCATGATCCCATGGACGTCGTTGGGCTGCAAGCGGCCGGGCGGGGCCGGGCGTCGGTGGCAAGCGGGCGGTGCCCGGCACGATCACAAGGCGGGGCCCGGGGGGGAGAGTCGTCCGGGAGGCGGGAATCCGGTGCGTGGGGTGGAGCGGGTAGGTCGCGTGTTGTCGCGGAGTTGCGCCGAGAACCGCCAGAGAACCGCTTCGGTGGTGTTTGTCTGGCCGGGTCACGGGGGGCGGAATCTTCAGGCGGTTCCTGCAGCCATTTTCGGGTTTCAATCTCGCCCTTGCAGGCGAATTTTGGCGTGTCGTATCGAGTTGTGGGGGGAAGGGTTGGCTACTGAGATAGGGAGTGCCCCGTGACCGAGACCGCCGCGTCCCGTTCCACCCGCACCGCCGCCGTCGCCAATCTGGTCATCGCCAGTGAACTGGAAGAGGATCGCGTGGTCGCGCTCGAACGGCCGGTGACGGTCGTGGGACGCAGCAGCGACTGCGACGTGGTGCTCACCGATCGCAAGGTGTCGGGCCGACACTTCGAGATCGCGCGCGTGGGCCGGCACTACGTGCTGCGGGATCTCGGCAGCACCAACGGGACCTACGTCAACGGGCGCCGGGTGAGCGAGGGGGTGCTGCGGCTCGGTGATGAGATCACCGCCGGGTTGACGCAGCTTCTGTTCACCGAGGCGCGTCGCTTCGAGAAGACCGCGCGTCTGGTGGTGGCCGACGGCGAGAATGCCGACGGCTTCGTCGTCGAGGTGCCGCTCGCCGACATCGAGCGGCGGTTCATCCGCGATCTGCGTCGCGACGGTGAGACGGGGCTCGCCGAGCGGCTCGATGTGATCCAGCGGCTCGGTTCGACGCTCAACAACGTGCTCGAGGTCGACGCGCTGCTCGAGCGGGTCATGGACATCGTGGTGGAGACGGTGTCGTGCGACCGCGCGTATGCGTTCGTGGTGCGCGGTGGCAAGCTGGTGCCGCGGGTGGTGCGTCGTCGAGCGGACCTGTCGGGCGACGGCGGGCTCGCGGTGTCGGCGACGCTGCTGTCGCAGGTCATGCGCGAGGGCAAGGCGGTGTTCACGCGCGACGCCTCGGCGGACGAACGGTTTCGCGGCGGCGATTCGATCCACCGCTTCTCGATCCGCTCCGCCCTCGCGGTCCCGCTGCTCGTGCAGGAGTCGGTGCTCGGGGTGGTGTATCTCGACCGCGCCTCGGCGCGCCGTGCCTTCGAGCAGCACGATCTGCACATCCTGGCGCTGATCTGCAACCACGCCGCCTCGAACCTGTCGAATGCGCAGCTGTTCGAGGAACTTCGCGTCGCGAACGAGCAGTTGCGCAAGGCGAAGGCGGAGATCCTCGAGTGGAACCTCGAACTCGAGGAGAAGGTGGAGCAGCGCACGCGGGAGCTCGAGGCGAAGACGGCGCATATCGTGCGGCTGAACGCGCAGAAGGACGAGTTGCTCGGCATGGTGGCGCACGATCTGCGTTCGCCGTTGACGAGCATCTGCGGCTATCTCGACATGGTCGATCAGCAGCTCGACACGGGGGCGGATCCCGAGCAGGTGCGGGCTGATCTCGCCGCGGCGCGCGAGATCGCGGCCGAGATGACCGATCTGCTCAACGGGTTGCTCGATGTCGCGAGCATCGAGAGCGGTCGGGTCGGGGTCGAGCCGCGGCCGCAGCGTCTCGAGCCGGCACTCGAGGCGTGTCGCCGGCAGTTCGAGGTGGTGGCGGCCGCGCGCGGGCAGTCGCTGCGCTTCGACATCGATCCGGACCTGCCGGAGTTGCGCTTCGACCGTCGCCGGATCGTGCAGGTGCTGTGCAACCTGCTGCACAATGCGGTGAAGTTCAGCGGCGAGGGGGGGCAGATCGTGGTGCGGGCGCGGCGGCACGAGGGGGACGTGGTCGTGTCGGTGGCCGACAGCGGTCCGGGGATCGCGCCCGAGCGGGTCGAGGAGGTCTTCGGCCGCTTCGTGCGCGACGTCGACAGCGAGCACGGCAACGGGAGCGGGGCGGGGCTGGGTCTGGCGATCGCGCGCAAGCTGGTGCGGGCGCACGGTGGTCGGATCTGGGCCGAGTCGCGTCCCGGCGCCGGCGCGCGTTTCTACTTCACCTTGCCGATCTGATCTCGTCCTGCGCCGAGGTCGGGCAGCGCTCCCCGACGGATCGCGCCCAGCCGGGTCTCCAGCCAGCGCGGCGCCTCGCGCCGGCCCCACGCCCACAGCACGATCGCCGCGGTCGTGACGCGCAGCGCGAGGTAGGTGAAGTACATGCGGATGGCGATCAGCCAGACGCTGAGGGTGTTGATCGCGAGCAGCAGCAGCGCGGTCAGCAGCATGCGCAGCGGCGAGCCGTGGTGCTGCAGCTCTCTCGGTGAGAGCAGGTGCTTGAACTGTGCGCGGTAGCTCGTGAGCCAGGCGACGAAGAAGGCGAGCGGCACCGCGAGCAGGGGATCGAGGCCGGCGCGCCACAGCAGCAGCCACAGCGCTCCGACGTCGAGTGCCATGAGAAACCAGATGATGGCGCGCACCGCGCGCAACAGGCGGGGCAGCTGTTCGGTGCGCAGCCGTTCGAGGGCGTCGGAGCGTTCGGGATCCTTCACGACGCACGGGCTCCGGGCTGGCTTGACGGGGCCGCGAGACTCCGAAACACTGGGCGATGGTCGGGGTGGGCGCCGCCAACGGTGCTTCGGCTCGAGGGGGTGAGGAGTTCACCATGGCGGGAGCAGCGGACAGCGATCGCGGTGCGGACGTGTCCGGGCGGGCTGGCGAGCCGCGTCCGGCGCCGGTGTTTGCCCGCCGCGGTGTGCCCGAGGCGACGCCGTCGGGGCGCACGGCGCCGCGGGTGCAGCGTCCCGCGCCCACCATGGAGCAGCGCGAGGCGGTGCTGCGTCGGGCGCTGCAGGACATCGAGCACACCTGCGAACGCACCCCCTTTGGCTTCGAGACGGTGGTGCGTCTCGGTCGGCGTCGGCAGCGGGTGCAGGTGGTGTACGAGAATGCGGACGTCGAGGGCGATCGGCTGATCCTGGTGCAGACGCGCTGCGGTCCGGCGAGTCCGCGCAACTATCGGTGGGCGTTGCGGCTCAATCTGCGGCTCGCGCACGGACGGATCGCGGTGCGGCGCAGCGGGGAGCGCGACCTGTTCGTCTTCGTGCAGACGTTGCTCGAGGACCACACCCAGCCCGAGGAGCTGCGCAAGGCGATCAAGGAGGCGGCCGAGCGGGGCGACTGGATCGAGAAGCAGCTTCTCGGGGGCAGGGACGTGCACTGATCCGCGGCGTGCGCGCCCCGGCGCCGTCGGTGGTGGTGTGGCGTCGCGCACCGCTCAGGACCCCGTCTCGCCCTTCGATTCGCCGTCGGTCTGGCTCGGCAGGCTTCCGGTCTCGAGCGCGCGCGCGATCGCGCGCAGCAGCCGCAGGCGCTTGACCAGGGCGTCGCGCCGCTCGCGGTGGGTGTGCAGTGCGCGCTCGATGGCGGCCACGATCGAGGCGAGGCATTCGGGCAGGTGTCGGCTCGCGAGTTCCGGGGTGAGTTCGACCTCGTGCGCCTCGCTCGACCAGTAGCTGTCGTGCTGGTCCTCGCTCCACTGCCCGCGCCGGTCGAGTTGCACGAGCCGCCCGCTGCGGGTGAAGCAGATCTTGTAGCCGGAGTACTGCATGCGTCCGTGGGGGTCGCGCACCGTGGACTCGAAGTTGTTCACGAGCACGATGCCGGGCTCCTTGTAGTAGAACGTCTGCTTGTCGTGGGGCTTGTCGGAGGCGACCCACTCCTCGCGGGTGGTGATCGGTCCGTCGATGTATTCCATGACCGGCTTGAGTCGATCGAGGATCGTCGAGAGGGCGTTGGCCTCGTGGCGGCTGACCGCGTCGGCGAGTTCCTTGACCTCCCTGCCGAGGGCGGCGAGTTCCTCGAGTTTCTCGAGGAAGCGATCGAGCGACTTGACCGACGCCATGACGGTTTTCCTCCGCTGCGGAAAACGCGGGGTTGCGAATCCCGGAGTATGGTAGCGGTGGCGCAGCGGGTCAAGGCGGTGGCCGCCTCGTCGCGACACTGCGGCGGCGGGTTTTGACGCAGGAGCGTCGGAGTCGCTAGTGTCTCGCAGGTCGGCCTGGTGTCGTGCGGGGGCGGCCACCTCGCAGGCGTCCGGCAGCAACAGGTCGTGAAACCGCCGACGATGGGAGCGTCCATGCTGACCCGCACGAAGATCGTGTGCACGATCGGTCCCGCCTCGCGTTCGATCCGGCAGCTCGCCGCGCTCGTGGACGCGGGCATGCACGTGGCGCGGCTCAACTTCTCGCACGGTACGCACGCCGAGCACGGTGCGGTGATTGCGCGGCTGCACGAGGTGGCGGCGGCGCGCGGGGTGCACGTCGGCGTGCTGCAGGATCTGTGCGGTCCGAAGATCCGGATCGGGCGCTTTGCCGAGCCACAGGTCGAGCTCGAGCTGGGGCAGCGGTTCGAGCTGACGACCGAGCCGATCGTGGGGGACGCGCACCGCGTCTCGGTGAACTATCCGCACCTGCCCCAGGACGTGGCGCCCGGCGACCGGATCGTGCTGGCGGACGGCGAGATCGAGCTCGAGGTGCTCGAGACGGGACCGAGCTGGGTGCGTTGTCAGGTCAAGGTGGGGGGGCGTCTGTCGAGCGGCAAGGGGGTGCACATTCCGGGCGCGCGGCTGCGGGTGCGCGCGATCACCGAGAAGGACCGCGACGATCTGCGCTTCGGGGTGGCGAACGGGGTGGACATGATCGCGCTGTCGTTCGTGCGGGATCCGGACGACGTGCGTCTCGGCAAGCAGTTGATCCGGCAGGCGGGCGGGGATCAGCCGGTGATCGCGAAGATCGAGAAGCGCGAGGCGCTCGAGCGGATCGACGAGATCCTCGAGGTGGCCGACGGGATCATGGTGGCGCGCGGGGATCTGGGGGTCGAGGTGCCGCTCGCGGAGGTGCCGGGGATCCAGAAGCGGTTGATCGCGAAGGCGAACGCGGTGGGCAAGCCGGTGATCACCGCGACGCAGATGCTGGCGTCGATGGTGCGCAACCCGCGCCCGACGCGGGCGGAGGCGACCGACGTCGCGAACGCGATCTGGGACGGCACCGACGCGGTCATGCTGAGCGAGGAGACGGCGGCGGGGGCCTACCCGCAGCGGGCGGTGGCGACGATGGTGCGCATTGCGCAGGCGGTCGAGGAGGACGAGAGCTACTACCAGCGCATGCGTGCGCGAGCGCTGCCCGAGCCGCGGGAGATCGGGGACGTGCTGGGGCGCGAGGCGGTGCGTGTGGGGGCGGCGCTCGAGGTGCGTGCGATCCTGTGTCCCACGCTCGGGGGCAGCACGGTACGGCGGGTCTCGCGCTACCGTCCGCGGCAGCCGATCATCGCGCTGTCGCCCGAGCACAAGACGCTGCGGCGGTTGTCGTTGTGGTGGGGGGTGCAGCCGGTGTGGGGGCAGCGGACCGAGACCATGGACGCGCTGTTCGCCGCCGCCGAGGAGCGGGTGCGATCGCTCGGGCTGCTCGCTTCCGGGGATCGGGTGGTCTTCGTGGCGACGGCCCCGCCGGGTGCGGAGCGGCCGCGCAGCTACCTGCAGGTGGATGAGATCCGGTAGCGGCGGCGCGGGCTCGTCGGGCTCACAGGCGCATGCGCAGCAGCAGCGCGCTCACCTCCGCGGGGCCGAAGGTGTGCACGGTGGGTTCGAGATTCCAGTCGGAAATCAGGTTGACGACGGCCTGCGCCGCAATCAGCGCGATGGTGATCAGAACCATCGGCTGGATCGTCGCCGGGATCGGCGGATCGAAGGCGGTGCCGAACATCTCCCACTTGTAGAACTTGATGACAAAGACCTGATAGTAGCTGCCGTAGATCAGGAAAAACGCGAACACGATCAGCAGCAGCGTCGAAATCGTGTCGAACAGCCGTTGCGTCCAGCGCGGGACCATGTCGTACAGGATGAAGATGCGGATATGACAGCGCTGCTGCATCGCGTAGATGCCGGCGCTCATGAACACGAAGCCGGCGATCCACAGCGTCAGCTCGTTGGCCCACAGCGTCGGCTGCTCCATCACATAGCGCAGGAACACCTCGTACAGCATGACCGAAGTCATCGAGATGATCATCATCATCGTCGCCCGGCCGATGAACAGCGCAA
>RFJN01000493.1 GCA_003694875.1 Planctomycetota bacterium
CCGCGAGCAAGCGCCGCCTCGGCCTGCATGCGGGCGGCCTCGGCCGCCTCGAGGTCGTCCTCGGGCAGCGGCGGGAGCACGCCGGGCGGCAGTTGCGCGCCGGCGATCGCGGTGTTCCACGCCCGAAGCGTGCGGGCAAGCGCGCCGACACGTTCCCGCAGCGCATCGATCCGCTCGCGCGCCTGCGACAGCGCCTGCCCGCGGGCCTGTTGCACCGCCCGCTCGGCCGCGATACGCGCCTGTTGCCACCGGGTGTGGCGCTCCCGCAGCGCCTCGGGCCGATCGCGCTCGAGACGCTCGGCGCGTCGCGCCGCGCGCACCGCCTCTTCCCACGCCGAAGGGGCGAGACGCTGCGCCTCGGCGGCGCGCGCGGCGGCAAGCGCCTTGTTCGCCGCCTCGCGCGCCGCCTCGGTCTGCTGCCGCAGCGCCCGCTCGGTCTGCTCGAGCAGCGTCTCGAACAGGGCGCGCGCCGCCTCGAGACGACCGGTCGCGGTGGCGAGATCCCCCGCTGCAAACGCGGCGTCGCCCTCGGTCCACAGCGACTGCGCGTGTTCGAGCTGCTCGGTGGGCAGCCGGGGAGGGGGGACGGTGGCGGTGGCGGTGTCGGTGGCCGCCGCCGGCATGTGCAGGCGTGCAAGCCGCGAGGCGAGCGTGGTCACCTCGCCGCGCAGCGCGACCGCGCGTTCCCGCAGCCGCTCGGTCTTCTCGTTCCGTTGCGCGCGGCGCTGCGCGGTCTCGGCGGCGTCGAGCCGCAGCACGATCTCGAGCGACCGACCGGGCTCGAGCACCGCCTCGCGGCGGGCCGGCGGACCGTCCTCGAGCGCCACCTCCACGGTGTATCGGCCGGGCGGCAGCGGCCCGAAGCGTACGCGGCCGTCGGGGCCGGCGGTCCGTACGCCGCGCCGGGCGCCGGTGGCGTCGAGCAGCCGTACGGTGGCAGGTGGGTCGTGCGCCGTGGGGGCCGGATCGACGGTGACGGCGATGGAGGCCGGCGGCACCGGTGCGGTGGCGTCGCGACGCCACGGCGCCCAGGCGAAGGCGGCGAGTGCGAGCACCGCCGCCGCAACGAGCGCCCGGCCCCAGCGGCTGCCCGACCGTGCGGGGCGTTCGTCGATCCGCCGCACGCCGTTGTCCCCCACGGTGAAGCGCGGGTGGTAGTCGGCGGCGTCGGCGAGCGCGTCGGCGAAGGCGCGCGCACTCGGGAAGCGGTCGGCCGGCTTCTTGGCGAGCGCACGGCGCACGACCTTCTCTACCGCCTCGGGAACCCGCACCGCAGGGTTGGCCTCGCGCATGGCGGGCACGGGATCGGCCATGTGCATGGCCAGATAGAGCCCGGGACGCTCGGCCTCGAACGGCTTGCGACCGGTGAGCAACTCGTACAGGATCACGCCGAACGAGTAGATGTCGGAGCGGTGATCGACCGCCTCGCCGGCACACTGCTCGGGCGAGGCGTACTCGGGGGTGCCGAAGAACTCGCCGAGTCGGGTGCGGAAGTCGGCGACCGCCCCCTTGGCGTGCGCCACCTTGGCGATGCCGAAGTCGAGCACCTTGACCTGGTTGGGCCACTCCTCGACCCGGCGCAACATGATGTTCTCGGGCTTGAGGTCGCGGTGCACGATCCCGGCGTTGTGCGCCGCCTCGAGCACGTCGAGCACCTGCAGCGCGATCTCGACCACATCGCGCAGCGCGAGCGCGCCCTCGCGTGCGATCCGCTCGTCGAGTGGCTCGCCCTCGACGTACTCGAGCGCCATGAAGAAGAGGTTGCGTCCGATGCGGCCGAAGTCGTAGACCGCGACAGCGTTGGGGTGGCTGAACCGGGCGGTGGCCTGCGCCTCGCGCTGAAAGCGGGTCACGAACTCCGGGTCGGTCGTGACGTCCGAGCGCATCACCTTGAAGGCGCAGCGGCGATGCATGTGCATGTGCTCGGCGAGATACACCTTGCCCATGCCGCCGGTCCCGAGCAGCCGCAGGATCCGGTACCGGTCGACCGTGCGTCCGAGGAGCGGATCGTCGCGTTCGTCCTGCGCGTGCTCGAACGCCGCTTCGTCCCGGCTGCCGAGCAGCCAGCTGCCCGCACCGGACTCGTCCCCGTCGGACGCTGCGCTAGCACCCTCGTCGCCATGCTCGGGCGCTGCCGCGGCGCGACGGGACGGTACGTACGGTGTGCCGGCGGCTGCGGACGTACCGGCGTCGCTGTCGGGAGCGGGAGGCTTGCTGTCCATGCCGGGCGGTACCCTCCGCTTCGGGTCGGTCGGTACGGGTGCGCCCATCCTAACTACGTCACGGCGGGACACCAACGCTACGGTGCTCCGTCCGGTCAGGACGCGCGTCCGTGCAGCAGGTGGATGAAGGCGGGGTTGTCGGGGGTCTGGCGCATGCGTTCGAGCAGCAGCGCGGTCGCCTCGTTGCGCGGGGCGCGCGCGAGCACCCGGCGCAGCGTGTGGATCGCCTCGAGGGTGTAGGGATCGAGCAGCCGCTCCTCGCGTCGGGTGCCGGAACGCTCGACGTCGATGGCGGGGAAGATGCGCCGCTCGGCGAGCGAGCGGTCGAGCACGAGTTCCATGTTGCCCGTGCCCTTGAACTCCTCGAAGATCACCTCGTCCATGCGCGAGCCCGTCTCGATCAACGCGGTGGCGATGATCGTCAGCGATCCGCCGCCCTCGACGTTGCGGGCGGCGCCGAAGATCGCGCGCGGCCGCTCGAGCGCGCGCGTGTCGAGTCCACCCGAGAGTGTGCGGCCCTTGCCGGTGATCGCGGCGTTGAACGCCCGTCCCACGCGGGTGAGCGAGTCGATCATGAGCACCACGTCGCGCCCGAGTTCGGCGAGCCGTGCGGCGCGGGCGCCCGCGAGTTCGGTCACCTGCACGTGTCGCTCGTTGGGCTCGTCGGAACTCGAGGCGATCACCGTGCCGCGCTCGATCGTGCGCCGGAAGTGGGTCACCTCCTCGGGCCGCTCGTTGACGAGCAGCACGATGAGATCGATGTCGGGATAGCCGCGGTCGATCCGGCGCGCGATCTTCTCGAGCAGCACCGTCTTGCCCGAACGCGGCGGCGCCACGATCAGCGCGCGCTGCCCGCGGCCGATCGGCGCGATGAGATCGACCGCCCGCAGGGTCAGATCGCCCTCCTCGTCCTCGAGCACGATGAGCTGCTCCGGTGTGATCGAGGTCTGGCGCGACAGCGGCTCGATCCGGCGTGCCTCGTCGGGCTCGAGTCCGTCCACCCGATCGATCCGCACCAGCGTGCGCTCGCCGCGCCGGCCCTGCGTGCACGCCCCCTCGATCCGGCTGCCGGCACGCAGCGCGTGACGCTGCACGAGGGGGGCCGGGACGACGGGGTCGTCGGTCCGTGGGGCGTAGCTGCGCGCCTCGTCCCGCAGCCGACCGTCGCCGCGCCGAGCGGGCTCGAAGATGCCCGTGCACGGTTGTGCGGCGTCGTCGGTCGTGGAGGTGGGCCGACCGGCGGTGGGTTGCGTGCGTCGTCGCTTCCGGCGTCTGCGGCGGCGACGTCGAGGCGTGGCGTCGTTCGAGGCGGGCTCGGTCATGTTCGCTCGCAGGTGGTTCCCACGGTTCCCGGTCGCGCGCTGCGTGCCGCAGGGCGTCGCTCGACCGCGCCGCCGTCCGCACGTTGACCGGGGCCGGCGCCTTCGGATCGGCGTTGCGCGGAGCGGTGGAGCGCGCGTCGTGTCGGGGCGCTTGCCGTCGCGCTGCCCGAGAAAGGCCCGGTGCCGGCGGAAGGCGCAGGTCGCCGCGCCGGACGCCCGGGGGGAGGGTGTCGGGGCACGACGAGATCCTGCGCGGCGCCACCGGCACCGGGCCCGTGCATGATACCTTCCATCGCGAGAAGTCAAGAAGATTCCTGGACCAAAAACGCTGTTGTGGTGATCACCTGTGAAAGGTCGGAGGTCCCGGCCCGCCGGGAGGGCGGGACGACGCGCCGGTCAGCGCAGGGAGCGGCGGGAGCTGCTCGTGGCGTTGCGTGGTGCGCCCCGGTCGGAGGCGAGCCGGGGTTCGCGTGGCGGGTCCGAGGTCGCCTCACGCCACCCCGAGAAGGTGCCAGCACGCGGCGACCGCGGTGACGAGTACGAGGATTCCGATCGCGTCGAGAACCACCCCGCGGCGAAAGATCTCGGTGGTGGAAAACAGGCCGGTCGAATACGCGATCATGGTGGGGGGGGTGCCGATCACGAGGGCGAAGTCGATCGAGGAGGCGATCGCCACGAGCACCACGAGCCGGGCCGGGTCGAGGTGCAAGACCGCCGCGAGGGGAATCGCGAGCGGCACCAGCATGGCCGCGGTGGCGGTGTTCGAGGCGACCGCGGTGAGGGCCAGCGCGAGGCCCGCCACCGCAGTGCTCGCCACCCACGACGGCAGGGTGGCGAACGCCTCGAGGCGCGTGGCGATCCAGTCCGACAGCCCGGCGTTGGTGAGCAGAAGTCCGAGGGCGAGCCCGCCGCCGAAGGTGACCAGCGAAGGCCACGCGATGCGCATGAGATCCCGGTCGTCGCTCAGGCCGCACAACGCGAGCACGACCGCCGCGCCGAGCGCGACGATGCCCACGTGCACGCCGTGCCAGCGCGAGGTGAGCCACAGCGCGATCACCGCGACGAAGATCGCCGACACCAGCCACTCCTCCCGGCGTGGCGCGCCCAGCTCTCGCCAGCTTGCGCGTGCGGCGCGGCGACTCTCGGCGAAGCGCGCCGGATCGAGATCGACGCCCATGGTGCGCCACAGCAAGAACCCGACGACGGGAAGGAACAGCAGCACGAACGGCAGTCCGTAGGCGAACCACGTCGTGAATCCCGCCTCGCGTCCGGCGAACGTGGTCAGGAACTCGAGCGCGAGCGGGTTGGCGGGCGTGCCCACCGCGCTTCCGACGCCGCCTACCGTTGCGGCATAGGCGATACCGAGCACCGCCGCCTTGCAAAACGCGCGCGAGCCGAGCGGTTCGGTGACCGCAAGCGCGATCGGCACGAGCACCGCGGTCGAGGCGGTGTTCGACATCCACATGGAGAGCAGCGCCGAACTCGCGAGCAACGCGGCGAACAGCGAGCGAGGAGAGCGGCCCGCGAGCAGCACGATCGCTGTTGCGACGCGTCGACTCAGCCCCCAGCGCGTCATGGCTTCGGCGAGCAGAAAGCTTCCGAGAAAGAGGGCGATGATGGGGTGAAAGAACGGAGCAAGGGTCGTGCGCGCGGTCGCCGCTCCACTCGCGGCGGCCACCACCGGCACGAGCAGCGCCGTCGCCCACAGGGGGATCGCCTCCGAGACCCACAGCACCACCACCGCTCCGAGCAGCCCCAGCACGACGTCGCCGTGCACCGGCGGTCGTCGCAACGCGCGGTAGGCGTGGCGCGCGGGATCCCAGCGCGTGATCGGGATCAGTTCCTCCCGACCGTCGGGCAGCACGAGCGACAGCCGCAGTGAGGCGAGGGGAAGGGTGTCCGGGGAGAGTGCGGGATCGAGCACGATCTCGGCGCGCAGCGGCGCTCGCGGCGTCGTGCGGTCGGGGGCGAACAGCGTTGCGCGCACGCGTTGTGCGGTGGCGAGTGCCCGGTCCCGAGCCGCTTTGTCCGCGACCAGCGCCACGGGGGCTTGCAGCACGATCGAGCCCCGGTGCCGCAGGACCCAGCGACCGTCACCGAGAGGCCACGGTCGTGGAGCGAGCAGAGAGAGCGCGACGGCGCACGCCACCGCGCACAGGAGCCACGCACGGCGGCGCCACGCGCCCGCGGCGTCCTGCGAAACACGCGGTGCTGCGGGGGACTGGGGCATGGAGCGCCTCCCCGCGAGGCAAGGAAACGACGGTGAATCGCCGTACGGTGAGGGCAGAGGGTGTGGCGAGGCCGACGGGACTCGAACCCGCAACCACCGGATCGACAGTCCGGTACTCTAACCAATTGAGCTACGGCCCCGCGCACAACCGCTTGCCGCTTGGGAGTGGGATGTATACCGATCCGGCCGGTGTGCGTCAACCGCTCGTGTCGGGTTTTTCGTAACGTGCGCCTGGCCTAGGGCTAGGCTCGGTCGGCGAGGAGCTTGACGGCGGCCGCGAGCACCGCGACCGCGAGCGCGCCTCGCACCCACCGTTCGCCGCCGTCGCCGAGCTGCAGCCGCGCACCGCTCCAGCCGCCCGCCCCCATGCCGAGCGCGAGGGCGGTGCCCGCGCGCCAGTCGACCTCGCCGTGGGCGGCGTAGATTGCGAGCGAGACGACGGTGCTCGTGGCGATCACCACGATCTTGATCGCGTTGGCGTGCACCGGCCGGTGTCCGCCGAGCGAGACGAGCGCTGCGAGCAGCAGGACGCCGACGCCGGCCTGCACGAAGCCGGCGTAGAAGCCGAGCGCGAGCATGGAGACGAGCAGAAGACCGCGTCGCCGCGCGCCGGTGCGGTCGGCACCGTGCGGGGGCGCGGTGGCGGGAGGGCGGCGCAGCAGGACGAGTACCGCCATGACGAGCAGGATCACCCCGAGCGCCCGCTGGAAGCGTATGGGACCGAGCGCGAGCGCGGCCGCCGCACCGGCGACCGCCCCCGCGGTCATGGGAATCGCGAGCCGCAGCCCCTCGCGCAGCCCGTCTTCGCCGCCACTACGGAAGCCCGCGGTCGCCACCACGCCCTGCACGAGGATCGCCACCCGGTTGGTGCCGTTGGCGAGCAGCGCCGGGTGCCCGGTGAACAGGAGCAGCGGGAGGGTGAGCAGCGATCCTCCGCCGGCGAGCACGTTGAGCACACCCGCGACGAATCCGCCGATCACGAGCAGCGCGTCGGCGATCAGTGGATCCATCGGGGAGCTGGCTCGCGGTCACTCACAGCGGCAGGACAGCGATCTTGCCGTCGAACCGCTTTTCGCGGAAGGTGGCGCGAATCTCGTCCACGACCTCGCGCACCGGCTCGACCTCGTGGGGGCCGAGCACGAGGATCGCGTAGTGGGCCTGGCCGAGCCGGTCCTCGTGCGGGATCGCCGACCAGGCGAAGCGCACCTCGTTCTCGAAGTCGTCCGGGTCGGGAG
>RFJN01000093.1 GCA_003694875.1 Planctomycetota bacterium
CAGCGCTCGGTGCGTTCGCGCCCGAGCGCCCGGGGCCGACGCGCGACGATCTTGCGACGCTGCTGGCGCGAGGTGTGGCACAGCGCACCGCGGTCCGCTACCGCTGCCCGTCGGAGGACGAGCTGCGGCTGTTCGAGGCGGCGTTCGCTGCCCTGCTGCCCGGTGCGAGTTCGGATCTGTCGGGGCGCGCGGTGGCGGCGCTGCGTCGGCTCGGGTTCGAGGTGGTCGGTGGGCGAGGGTGGCTCGCGGTTCGTGAGCGAGCCGGCTGCGCGCGCGGCGCCGGGATCTACGTGCTTCGACGCGTCCGCGCAAGCGAGCGCGGTGTGCTCGTGCTGCAGGCGCCGCACCGCTTCTTCGACGAGGGGACCGGACGGCTCGCTCGCGCCCTGTTCGCCGCGGGGGTGGGCGATCTGCTCATGCTCAACACGGTGCATCGGCACGCCGTCCGGGGCGAGGGCGGCTCGGATCTCGCCCACGCCGAGCGCTCCTTCTTCCAGGCCGCGACCCGGGCCGTCACCGCCCGAAGCCCGCGCGGTGTCGTGCTGCAACTGCACGGCTTCTCCGCGGCGCGCCACCGCGGACTCTCGAGGGGATCCGCGGTGCTCAGCGCCGGTACGAGGTCCGCCGACGCCCCGACGTTGCGCCTTCTCACGCGACTGCGTCGAGTGTTCGCCCCCCGTTCGGTGGGTCTGTACGGCCGCGAGGTACGTACACTCGGGGGGACGAGCAACGTGCAGGGACGCTGGGTGCGCTCCCGCGCAGGCTGGCACTTCGTGCACCTCGAACTCGAGAGCGCGCTGCGTCGCGATCTTCTCGCGAGCAAGGCGTTGCGCAGCGGGCTGGAGCGGGCGATTCGCGGAGCGCTCGGTGGCGAACCGACCGGTCCATCGAGCGGCGTGACGGTCGGCGGGGACGTACCATCGGCTGCAGGGGAGGGGCTCGCCATGGGGCGCAAGGGGGAGCGACGATGAAGCGCGGGGTGCTGCCGCTGATCCATCGCGACCTCGTCTTCGTCGTCGACGACGAGGATGCGCTGCGTCTCACGCTCGGCCGCAAGCTCGAGCGCTCCGGCTGGCGGGTGGAGACGTTCGCGAGTCCGGCCCCGGCGCTCGAACGCATGGAGAGCGTGCTGCCGGTCGTGGTGGTCAGCGACCTCGTCATGCCGGGCATGACGGGGATCGATCTGCTGCGGGTCAGTCGGCAGCGACACGGTCCCGACGTGCCGGCCTTCATCATCATGACCGCCTACAGCAGCGCCGAGAGCGCGCAGGAGGCGCTCGAGCTCGGCGCGTTCGACTATCTGCTCAAGCCGTTCGCGCCCCGGTTGCTGATCGATCGCTTGCGGCAGGCGGTCGCGCTCGTCGATCTCGCGCTGCAGCGGGCGGTGCTCGGTAGCGTGCTCGCCGACGACCTGCGCGCACCGCTCGGTGCGATCGAGATGAGCCTGCACGCGCTCGAGCGCGGCGAACTCGGAGCGCTCGACGAGGCGCAGCGGGAGGTGGTGCGGCTCGCCCGTACCGAGTGCGGGCGCATGCACCGGCTCGTGCACCACCTCGACGATCTGCTCATGCTCGAGCGCGGCGACATGTACCAGCGACCGGTCCGGCTGCGGCTGCGCGCGCTGCTCGAGAACGCCGCGCGGAGGCTCGAGCAGAGGCTGATCGACTTCGTTCCGATCGAGCTCGATCTCGAGGGGCTCGGAGATCTCGAGATCGAAGGCGATCGCGATCTGGCGCTGCGGTTGTGCGAGGCGTTGCTGCTCGCGGCGCACGGTGAGGGCGAGGGGCGGGAACTCGAGCGACGGAAGCTGCAGGCGGTGCGCCGCGAGGACACCGTGGAGATCCGGCTCGGCCCCTTCGACCCGTTGCCGTTCGAGGCCGAGGCGTCGCTGCAGGCGGCGATCGATCCCACCGCGCGGCGTCGGTTGCTCGACGCCGGTGTCCGGATCAACACCGAGATGGAACTGAGCTTCGGGCGCCGGGCGGCGCAGGCTCTCGGGGGCTCGTTGCGCGTGGAGCCGGCGCAGGGCGGCAGCCACCTGGTGCTCGCCCTGCCGGTCGTGAAGGGAGAGAGAGCATGAGCGAACAGCGCACGATCCTGATCGCCGAGGATCTGACCATGGTGCGCCGGCCCCTGGCGCTGATTCTCAAGCGGCGCGGCTATCGGGTGATCGAGGTGTCGGACGGCGCGGCCGCACGCGAGGCGCTCGAGCAGGGGGGGATCGACGCGGCGCTGCTCGATCTCATGATGCCGGTGGCCGACGGTTTCGAGGTGCTCGACGCCATGCAGGGGCGTGCGGACGCACCGCCGATTCTCGTCTACACCTCGCACCCGCTCACCGGCCACGTCGAGCGGGCGCTCGCGCTCGGTGCACGCGAGGTGATCGTCAAGGGGCGGCACACGATCGCCGAGATCGCCGAACGGCTCGAGGCGGCCATGGCGACCGGCGGCGACGACGCGGCGTGAGCGTGCCGCCGCCGCCCGGGGCCGCACAGCCCTCCGGGCCGCCGCCGGACGACGCCCTCGGAGAGGTCGCCGGGGTGTGGGCGGTCGCGCTCGCGGTGAGTGGACTCGCTCTCGCGCTGCTTCCGCAGGGAGGGGGGCGTCGCGCCGCCGTCCCTGTCGTGTGGGCGGGCGCCGCCCTCGTGGCGATGGTGCGCGAGCGGCGCGGGGGTCTCGAGCGGTTCGGTCTGCACTGCCGCCATGCGCTGCGCGACGCGGGCTGGGTGCTGCTGTACGCCGCGGTGGTGTTCCCCCCCTTCGTGCTCGCGTGGTTTGCGTACTTCGGCACCGCCGGCTGGCGGCCTCCCGCCCCCACGGTCGCGCTGTCCGCCTTCGGGTGGCACACGCTGTGGGCCGCGCTGCCCGAGGAGCTGTTCTTCCGGGGCTATGTGCAGACCCGACTCCACGACCGCTGGCCCCCCGCGCCGCGTCGCGGCTTGTGGCCGCCGCTTCTCGATCGCGCGGTGCTCGCGGCGGCGGCGCTGTTCGCGATCACCCACCTCGCCTACGAACCGGCGCCCTGGAGCGTGGCCGGACTCGGGCGGCTCGCCACCTTCTTCCCCGGTGTGCTCTTCGGAGCGCTGCGCGCCCAGACCGGCGGCCTGCTCGCCCCGGTGCTGTTTCACGCCGCGTGCAACGCGCTGCTCGAGAGCCTGCAAGCGGGCTACCGGCTGCCATGATGCGAGACGCCCGCCGGCACGATCGCGCCGGCGGGCGTTCGTGCACCGAGCGCGCAGGTCACTTCTTCTGCGGCGTCTCGGGCGCGGGCTTCGCGCTGCCGTTGCGGAACTCGATCGTGCGTCGCTCACCGGCCCGCACAACGGTGATCGTGTGGCTGCCGGGCTTCCCGAGCGCCTCGAGTTCGGCGGCGTCGTGCACGGGGTTGCCGTCGAGCGCGATCACCACGTCGAAGCGCTCGAGCCCCGCACGCGAGGCGAGTCCGCCGGGCCGGACGCGCTCGATCGCGAAGCCGGCGTCACCGTCGATCCGCAGCTGCGCCCGCACGAGCGGCGAGAGCGGCAGCGGATCGACGCCCACCGGGTCGCGCGGCTCCGATTCGCCGTCGAGCTGCTCGAGCACCCACTTGCCGTCCTTGAAGCGCAGCACCATGAAGTGGCTGCGCGCGGCGGACCGGTCGGGGCTGCCGGGCTGCAGCGCGCGCTCGAACAGCTCGCGTTGCAGCTGTTCGAACATGCGCTGGAACTCCTTGGGCAGCAGCGGATCGAGCTCGTTCTCCTCGTCGAACGCCTTGCCGAGTTCGGGCAGCGTGCGCAGGGCGCGCTGCAGCTCGGCGAACGGATCGGGCAACTC
>RFJN01000494.1 GCA_003694875.1 Planctomycetota bacterium
GAAGGGGATCGTGCGCAGCGCGCGCCCGTTCGCCGCGGTGGGCGTCTCCTGCCGCCCGTAGGCGACGTCGACGTAATACGTGCCGGTCTGCAGCGGCGGATCGAGATCGCGCGAGAGGCGTATCGCCTCGCGGCCGG
This sequence comes from Planctomycetota bacterium, assembly GCA_003694875.1. Taxonomy (GTDB): domain Bacteria; phylum Planctomycetota; class J058; order J103; family J103; genus J103. The sequence continues at coordinate 138 of RFJN01000494.1, forward strand.
TCGACTCGGCCGAGGACACGAGCACGTCGTCGTAGGACACGATCGGTTTCGCGTCCACGTACAGATCGAGATCGACCGGGGCGACGAGTTCGAGCCGCAGCGCGATCGCATCCTCGGGCACCTCGATCCGGTAGCTCGCGTAGACCGCGGCGTCGCGCGCCTCGGGCAGCCGCAGCACGCCACGTACCGGCGCGCCCGGCCGCAGCACCGGCGGCGCGTCGCGCTCCTGCGCGCCCGCCACCGCGGCGAGCCACAGCCCGCAACATGCGAGCACGAGCGTCGCGCATGCGCGCGCACGGTACGGTCCGGCCATCGCGTCACGCCTCCTGCAGGTTGTCCTCGAGCGCGAAGATCTCGTCGCGCAGCCGCGCCGCCTCCTCGAAGTCCTGACGGCGTGCGGCGGCGAGCATGGCCTCGCGCAGCGCGGCGATGCGCTCGGCGCGCTGCTGCGCGCTCGCCGCCGGCGGCGCGCTGTCGGTCCGCTTGCGGTCGGCCGCGCCGCGAATCTCCTTCTCGATCGCCGCCACGCCCTCGATCACGGCCATGAGCCCCTCGTGGATCCGCTTGCGGATCGTGCGCGGCACGATCCCGTGGCGCGCGTTGTGCGCGAGCTGCCGCTTGCGCCGCCGCTCGGTCTCCTCGATCGTCTCGCGCATGGCGGGCGTGATCTCGTCGGCGTACAGGATCACCCGCCCCTCGGCGTTGCGCGCGGCGCGACCGCAGGTCTGGATCAGCGAGCGGCGCGAGCGCAGGAAGCCCGGCCGGTCGGCGTCGAGGATCGCCACGAGCGAGACCTCGGGAAGATCGAGCCCCTCGCGCAGCAGGTTGATCCCGATCAGGCAGTCGAACTGCCCCTCGCGCAGCGCCTTGAGGATCTCGGCGCGCTCGATCGTGTCGATATCGGCGTGCATGTACTTCGCCCGCACCCCGTGCTCGACGAGGAACTCGGCGAGATCCTCCGCCATGCGCTTGGTGAGCGTGGTCACGAGCACGCGCTCGCCCCGGCGCGCGCGCGCCTCGACCTCGGCCTTGAGGTCCATGACCTGATCGGCGGTGGGGCGGATCTCGATCGGCGGATCGACGAGGCCGGTCGGCCGCACGATCTGCTCGATCGTGTTCTGCGCCCCGGCCTTCTCGAGCTCGTAGTCTCCGGGCGTGGCCGAGACGTAGATCCGCGGGCGTCCGGCGGCCTCGAACTCCTCGAAGCGCAGCGGACGGTTGTCGAGGGCCGACGGCAGGCGGAAGCCGTGCTCGACGAGCGTCTTCTTGCGCGCCATGTCGCCGCGGTACATGCCGCCGATCTGCGGGATCGTCACGTGCGACTCGTCGATGATGAACAGCCCGTCGGCGGGGAAGTAGTCCACGAGCGTGGGCGGCGGCTCGCCGGGCGCGCGGCCGGTGAGGTGGCGCGAGTAGTTCTCGATCCCGGGGCAGGTGCCGACCTCGCGCAGGATCTCGAGGTCGTAGCGCGTTCGCGTCTCGAGCCGCTGCGCCTCGAGGAGCTTGCCCTGCCGCCGGAGTTCGGCGAGCCGCTGTTCGAGCTCGACCGTGATGCTCTCGATCGCACGCTCGCGCAGCTCCTCGGGCGTCACGTAGTGGCTCTTGGGATAGATCGTGACGCGTTCGAGCGTGGCGAACCGCTCGCCGGTCAGTGGATCGAACTCCGAGATCGCCTCGATCTCGTCGCCCCACAGCTCGATGCGCACCGCGCGGCTGTCCTCGTACGCGGGAAAGACGTCGACCACGTCGCCGCGGGCGCGGAAGCAGCCCCGGCGAAAGTCCATGTCGCCACGGCGGTAGAGGATCGCGGCGAGCGCGCGCAGGATCTCCTCGCGCTCGATCCGCTGCCCGAGCTCGAGCGTGAGCGACATGCGCTCGTACGCCTCGGGCGAACCGAGGCCGTAGATGCACGACACGCTCGCCACGATGATCACGTCCCGCCGGCTCAGCATGCTGCGGGTCGCCGAGTGCCGCAGCCGGTCGAGCTTGTCGTTGATGATCGCGTCCTTCTCGATGTAGGTGTCGGTGCGCGGCAGGTACGCCTCGGGCTGGTAGTAGTCGTAGTAGCTCACGAAGTACTCGACCGCGTTGTGGGGAAACAGCTCGCGCAGCTCGAGGAACAGCTGTGCGGCGAGGGTCTTGTTCGGCGCGATCACGAGCGTGGGGCGGCCGCAGCGCGCGATCGTGTTGGCGATCGTGAAGGTCTTGCCCGAGCCGGTCACCCCGACGAGCACCTGGTGCGGCTCGCCGCGTTCGAGCCCCGCCACGAGGCGCTCGATCGCCTGCGGCTGGTCGCCGGCGGGCGCGTGCGGGGCGACGAGTTCGAACGGGCGTTGTCGGCTCACGCTGCGATCTCCTGGCCCCGGGCGGCGGCCCCGAGACCGCAAGCGTAGCTGCGGCCCACAGCGCGGTCAATCGCAACGTCCCGCAAGGACGGGCACGGACCGCTACCGTCGGACGGGCGGCGTCTCGCCGTCGCACCAACGACGACAGGGGCTGTCCATTGCACCGAATACCGCGGCTGGCGGTGCAATGGAGACCCCAAGCGCCCCACGGCGACGGCGAGACGCCGTCGCTCCGACAACTATGCGGCGCCTCGCGTGTGCGTCATCCGCGCGCCGTACGGCCTCCTTGGGATGTCGGCCGCTGCGGCCACGCAACGCGCTTCCGAGACGCATGTCAGCAACACCAGAATCGATTCGCTCAGGGGCATTGGGATCCACCCCGCCCGGGCGAAGCGGTGCAATGGCAAGTCACCTTCGGAATTGGTGCGGGCGGGGATAAACCCCGCCCCTAC
>RFJN01000495.1 GCA_003694875.1 Planctomycetota bacterium
CCTCCGACGCCGTGCCTGCGCTCGTGCGCGGCGACGTGGGGGAGTGGTCCGAGGCGCAGCGGGTCGTGGAGCGGGCGGCCGAGGCGCTCGGCGGTCTCGACGCGCTGGTGCTGCATGCGACCGAGCCGCTGCCCGGCCGCAGCGGACACTTCGAGACGTTGACCGAGAGCGCGTGGGCCGAGCGCGGCGAGGACCCCCTGCGCGCGGCGCTGGCGTGTGCGCGTGCCGCCGCGCCGCTGTTGCGCCGGCACGAGGGGGCAGTCGTGCTCGTGGGCGCGGTGGGGGCGCACACCCGCGACGACCTCGCCGCGCTCGCGGGCGGGGCGCTGCTTGGCCTCGTTGCACCGCTCGCCCGCGCGCTCGCGCCCGAGGTGCGCGTCAACGGCGTGGCGCTCGGTGCGGTCGGCGCCGAGGCGCGCGATGCGCTCGACGCCTCCGACGAGCGGCACCGGCTCGAACAGGTGCCGCTCGGACGGCTCGGACAGCCCGAGGACGCCGCGGCCGCGGTGCTCTTCTTCGTCTCCGCCGACGCAAGTTTCATCACCGGCCACACCCTGGTCGTCGATGGCGGCCGGTCGGTGCTGTGAACTCGACAGCCAACCCCTGCGAGGAGTGCACGCATGCCGAGTGCCCCGAGCAAGTCGCTCGACACCTTCCCGAATCCGAAGCCGGAGCGCGACTACGAGATCGACATCCGCACCCCCGAGTTCACCTGCGTCTGTCCGGTGACCGGGCAGCCCGACTTCGCGCACGTCCACATCCGCTACGTGCCGGACGCGCTGTGCGTCGAACTCAAGTCGCTCAAGCTCTATCTCTGGTCGTACCGCAACGAGGGGGCGTACCACGAGGCGGTCACGAACCGGATCCTCGACGACCTCGTGGCGGCGATCGCGCCCCGGCGCATGACGTGTACCCTCGAGTTCCTCGTGCGCGGCGGGATCAGCACCACGGTCACCGCAACGTACGAGAAGAACGCCGAGAACGCGGGCTAGGGGGCGGGCGTGGTCGCTCGCCGTCGGCCGGAGCGGGGCGCGCGCCCCTCGCTGACCGCGCAGTGCGTGGCGCTGTTGCGGGCGTGCGAGCGGCTCCGGCCCCGGGAGCAGCGGCTTGTCGACGACCCGTGGGCGCTGCCGCTGCTCGAGGCGAGCGGCTCGGCACTGGCGTCGCTCGGGCGCACGCGGCTCGGAGCGCGGCTGTTCGCCGCCGCACTCGACCGTCCGCCCTTCGGTCTTGCGCGCTTCGTGCCGCTGCGCCACGGCTGGATCGACGAGCGGATCGAGGCGGCGTTCGCGCGCGGGTTGCGGCAGGTGGTGATCGTCGGGGCGGGCCTCGATGCGCGCGCGCACCGGCTCGCGCCGCGCGGGGCGGGCGAGCCGCGCTGGTTCGAACTCGACCACCCGAGCGTCTCGACGCGCAAGCGGCAGGCGGTGCACGCGCTGTTCGGCGGTCGCGATCCGGTGCGGCGCGTCGCGATCGATCTGCGCTACGAGCCCGTGGCGCCCGCCCTCGAAGCGGCGGGCTTCGAACCCGCGGAGCCCGCGGTGTTCGTCTGGGAGGGGGTGAGCTACTACCTGCCGCGCGAGGCGATCGTGGCCGCGCTCGAGGGCTTCGCGCAGCTCGCGGCGCCGGGCAGCGAACTGCTGTTCGACGGCATGTACGCTCCGCGTCGCCGCTCGTGGGGCGAGCGCTCGAGTCTCGTGGTGGGCCGCGCGCTCTTGCGGCGGGTGGGCGAGCCGCTGCTCGGGCTGTGGGAGCGGCAAGGGGCGTTCACACCCGAAGCGCGGCTGCGCGCGGCGGGCTTCCCCTCGACCGAGGTGCTCGCGCCCCCGGCGTTCGCCGAGCGGTTGCGGCGCGCCGGGCGACGGCCGGCAAGCGGTGCGCCGTGGTTTCTCGCCCGCGCCGCCCGGATCGAACGCTGATCCATCTGCCGCGGTTCCGAGGCAACCAGCTTCGCGAACTGCCGCCCTCGCCGTCGACGGGCGACAGCGGCGCCTCGAGGTCATGGCACTACGGGGTCAGCCTACCAAGGTGCGCGGCGTGCCGACGCGCCGAGACGTCGAGGGCGCAACGCACCGTTCGCGCCATGCTGCGTACGCCGCACGCCCTTTTTACCGTGGGACGTTTCGCATGGACGAACACGAAGACGAACACGAAGTTGTGCTGACGAATACGCGTCTCGAGATCGTGACAGATCGAGGGGTCCTGGGTTCCTGGGTTCCTCGTTGTCTTCTCCATCTTGGCGCTGGAACCGGGGATCGCCGCAGTGGTGGTGATCATGAGGAACCCAGGAACCCACGAATTCTGTTGATGGAGAATCCGTTGGGGAGACAGGGAGCGTCACGGAAGCGCCGTCCGAGCCGCCCGCTTCGTGTAACGCAGGCTCCGGAATCCAGGCAACATGGGTTGGCGCTACGCACGACGGATCGGCGGCGTGCATACTTCCTCGATGTGCACGGTGCACCGCACCGGGCCGGGTTGCATGGTCCGGAAGACGGGGCTGAGGCGTGTGCGGAGGCTTCCGACCGGCTGCACCGTTGCGTCCCGCCCGTGCGATTGCTACCTTGCGCCGCGCCGCAACTCCGAAGCG
>RFJN01000496.1 GCA_003694875.1 Planctomycetota bacterium
CGCCTGCCGTTCGAGCCGCGCGAACGCCTCGGCGAGGCGTTTTCTCCCGGCGGGCTCGAGCGGTTCGAGCAGCGTCTCGGCGAGCCGGAGCGTGAGCGGGGCGCCCGCCATCCCGAGCGCCGACAGCACCCCCGGCTCGGGCGGAACGAGCGCGCCGCGCAGCCCGAGCGAGCGCACGAGATCGCCGGCGAGCAGCCCGCCCGCTCCGCCGAACGCCACGAGCGCGCGCTCGCGCGGATCCTCGCCGCGCTCGACCGAGACGCGTCGCAGCGCGCGCGTGGTCGCCTCGAGCGCGACGGCCACGATTCCGCGCGCGAGCGCGAGCGGGGCGAGATCGAACGCGCGTGCGAGTCGCGCGATCGCGTGCTCGGCACGCTCGCGCTCGAGCGGAAACGCTCCGCCGAGAAGGCCCGTGTCGGGCAGCCGGCCGAGCAGCAGACACGCGTCGGTCAGCGTGGGCTCGGTGCCGCCGCGGCCATAGCACGCCGGCCCCGGGTCGGCGCCCGCCGATCGCGGACCGACCCGCAGCGCCCCACCTGCGTCGCGCCAGGCGATCGAACCGCCGCCGGCGCCGATCGTCACGAGGTCGACGCTCGGGTGCGCCACCTCGATCCCGCCGATCTCCGCCCCCGCGCGCAGGGGCGCGCCCCCGAGCGCGACGTCGCTCGAGGTGCCGCCCACGTCGATGCTGAGAAACGGTCCGATCCCGGCGCGCGCCGCGGCCAGCTCGGCGCCGACCACGCCGCCGGCCGGCCCGGACAGCAGCGTCCAGACCGGCTGTTCGGCGATCGCCGCGGCCGCGCCCACCCCGCCGTCCGAGCGCATGATCCACAGCCCGTCGCCGAGCGGGGCGAGAGCTGCGAGATACCGGCGCATGCGCGGGATCAGCGCCGCGTTGACGACCGTCGTCGAGCAGCGTTCGAACTCGCGGTGCTCGGGCAGCACCGCGTGCGAGCAGGTGATCGGCAGCCCGAGCGGGGCGAGCGCGCGGGCGACCTCTCGCTCGTCGCCGCCGTCGCGATAGCTGTGCAGCAGACAGACCGCGATCGTCTCGGCGCCGCTGCGCCCGAGCCGCTCGCGCAGCGCCGCGAGTTCGGCGGGATCGAGCGGCTCCCAGCGCTCGCCGCGCGGCCCGATCCGGCCCCCGATCCCGAAGCGCAGCGCGCGCGGCACGATCGGTCGGGCGCGCCGCGGTTGCAGCGCGTAGAGCCGCGGCCGGTGCTGGCGGCCGATCTCGATCGCGTCCTCGAAGCCGGCGTTGGTCACGAGCGCGGTTGTGGCGAGTGTGCGCTCGAGCAGCGCGTTGGTGGCGACGGTGCTGCCGTGCACGAGCCGCACCTCGTCCGGCGAGGCACCGGTCGCCGCGAACGCCTCGAGCACCGCCTGCGCCGGCTGCGCGGGGCTCGAGGGGCGCTTGTGCACCGCCCGGATGCGCCCCGAGCCGAGTTCGAGCTGCACGAGATCGGTGAACGTCCCGCCCGCGTCGATCCCCACCGCGTCCATGCGCCCCATGCTAGGCGGCCACTGTGGCGGGGGGCAAGGGAGCGAGCCGGGCGGCGGTGCGTGCGGACGAGTTCGGCACGCAGTGCGCCACCGTCAACGGGCGCCCGGGGAGACGACGGTGAACGGGCGGCGAGCAAGGAGCAGCGTGTATGCGTGCGCAACCGCCAGGGCGCGGGTGAAACCCTCGGACTCGGAAAAACAACCAAGGGGTGGACCGCAGGGGAAAAATAAGATATTAGTCGTTCAGTAAATAATCGCAGGCGCTACGGAGGAAGGTTGATGAGAGCGAAGACGTACGGCTGGTTTTTGTCGGTGGCGGTCGGGACGATCGCCTTGTCGGGATCGTTCCGGAGCGCGAACGCGGCCACCGCGTGGTACTCGACGGTGGGCGGGAAATGTTACGTTACGGTCGAGTACACCGACATCTACGGGGACACCTACTACACGACACCGACGACCAGCGGTCTGAGCCCGTGCCCCAACGGCCCCGTCGATCTCGGGATTGCGGCGGGCGGAGGCTGGAACGGCAACGCGACCAATCCCGTGCTCGGGCTCGCCGATCTCGATGCCAACGCGATCGGTGGTGGTTGGACCGACGGATCCGGCTTCGGTACCGGGGCGGCGTTGCTGTCCACGGCGCGCGTGGACACCGCAAGCGTCGCCTCGGCGTTCACCGCTTCCGGGACCAAGGCCACACTCGGTCTCAAGGCGTTGACGCTCGCGGGGGCGCAGGAGTTCGGTCTCGATCGGACCAAGGGGGCGTTCGTTTCGCTGGCCAGTTACGGCAAGCTGGCGCTTGCCGGAGGGGTGGACGTCGGACTTTCGGCGATCACGGCGGACGCCGCCATGCAGCTGCTCGCCGCCAACAGCATGACCGAGTCGCTGCCAAACGGACAGTTCGCCTCGGCCGGCATCCAGTGGTACGCCGCGCAGGGGCTCGATCTCGCGAAGCTCGGGATGTCGTTCGTCGACGGGGCGAGCGGGAAGGCGATCTGGAGCGTCGTCAACGGATTCGTCAACCGTGACGCGGCGGGCAATCCTGTCGGGACCTACACGCCGTTCCTCGCGGCGTACGATACGGTCTCGAAGCAACTCGTGGGGCTGTTCAGCAACTTCGGAGTGCAGGCGACTGCGGTGTTCTCGGAGCAGATTCGCGCTAGCGGTGGTGCGAGCTACGGCTTCCTCGCCGATCCGACGCGCAACACGACCCGATTCGTCGGCCAAGCCTTCGATCCGACCCTCTACCGTGTCACCGTGCCGGAGCCCGGTGCGTTCGCCCTCCTCGCCGTCATGGGTGTGCTCGGCGTGCTGTGCCGGCGCGGGTCCTGAAGCGCCGCTCTCGATCGCGGTGTCACCGCCAGGGGCCGCTCCCGCGCCGGCGCGGGAGCGGCCTTCTCGTTTTGCAGGCGTCCTCCCGAAACC
>RFJN01000497.1 GCA_003694875.1 Planctomycetota bacterium
CTGCAGCACTTCGAGCGCGGCCGGCTGCACGGTCACAACATCGTGGCGGTCCTGCCGGGCAGCGCACCGGAGCAGCAGGCGGGGCACGTCGTGATCGGTGCGCACTACGACCACCTCGGCCATGGACAGACCGGCAGCCTCGCGTTGTTCGGCGAGAAAGGCGAGATCCACAACGGTGCCGACGACAACGCGAGCGGCAGCGCGGCACTGCTCGAGATCGCCGAGGCGTTCGCCACCCTCGAGCCGCGGCCCGAACGCAGCGTCGTGTTCGTGTGGTTCGATGCCGAGGAGCAGGGGCTGATTGGCTCGCAGTACTACGTCGAGCACCCACGCTTCCCGCTGCGGCGCTGCGCCGCCATGTTCAACCTCGACATGGTGGGCCGCGCGCGCGACGGCCGCGTCGCGGTGCTCGGTGCGACGAGCGGCGAGGGGCTCGAGCGGATCGTGCTCGGCGCGGCCCGCCGCAACCGGCTCGACGCCACGCTCGTCCCCTACATGGTGCCCAACAGCGACCACTTCAGCTTCTATCGCAAGAAGGTGCCGGTGGCGTTCTTCACCACCGGCCTGCACGCCGACTACCACCGCCCGAGCGACGACGCCGACCGGATCGACATGCAGACGCTCGTGCGCATCGCCCGCTGCGCGTTCGACGCCGCCCGCACCGTGGCCGCAACCGCCGGGCCGCGTCCGGCGTGGCACGAGGTCCGCTCCGCGCCGTTCGGCTTCATGGCGCTCGAGCTGCTCGAGGGGCTCACGGGGCGAGAGGGCTTCGGCAAGCTCGCCCGGGCGCTGTACGGACCGGTGGCGGGTGCGGTGGTGCTGCCTTCCGAACACGGCCTCGAGGTGCTGTACGTCGAACCGGACAGCGCGCTCGCCGAGGCGGGGGTGCGCGCGGGCGACCGGCTCGAGGCCGCGCGCGGCGGGCTGCTCGGATCGCGACGCCACGCGCTCGGCGGTCGGCTCGGCCGGCTGCGTCTGTGGGCGGCGCTCACCGGCCCGCCCGCCACGCTCGAGCTTCGCCGCGGCGATCGCTCGCTCTCGATCCCGTTCCCGCCGCGGCACGACGCCCGGTGACGCGCCGACCGCGGATCCGGTGGCGGGCGCGCGAGCGCAGCGTCACCGAACGCGGGCTGGTGTTCTTCGGGCGGCGGCGGCTGTCGCTCGCCGACGACATCGACATCGACAGCCCCGCAGCCGAGCAGACGCTCGTGGACTTGCTCGCCCCGCCGGCGCCGGCCGGCGGCTGGCACGCGATCACGCTCTGGCTCCACCCCTCGGGGCACAACCGCCCGCCGTTCGAGACGCTGCGGGGCCCGCACGATCCGCGCGAGGCGTTCGTGCGCTGCGAGGCGCACGCCGGCGACGAGGCGGATCGCGACGTCGTGGAGGCGCGCGTCCGCTGGCCCGAGGGCGGTGGCGCACCGACGGTCGTGACCCGCCACCACCGGCCCGGACGCCTGACCGCCGCCCGCGCCGCGCGGCCGCTGCGCGAACGGCTCGACGCGCTGCGCCCGCGCGTGCGCGGCCGGGAACTCGTCTGGCGCGCCGAGACCGGTCCCACCCTGTGGCTGCGGGCCGACCGGGCGCTGCTCGCGCTCGCCGAGACACTCGCAACGCTCGACGACGAGCGCCGCGAGGAACTCGCGGCGCTGTGCGATGCGCTCGAAGCGTCTGCAGGGACGCAGCCCGCCGCCGCGCTCGAACTCGTCGAACCGGCGCCCGAGAGACCGGACTGCTGGCGGTGGCTCGTGCCGCTCGCCGGACGCCGCCGTTCGCTGCGCCGGTCGCTGCTGCGCGCCCGCTGCCCGCGTTGCGACGCGGTCCACCCGGCCGCCGCCTGGCGGGAGTCCGCCTACGATCGCCGCGAGGAGGTGGCCGGCGACGCCGGGCTGGTGCTACACTGTCCGCGCGATCACGCCGTGTTTGTCTGCTTCGACTGAGCCGGCCGTCCGGTGCCGGCGAACGCGGGAGGACGAGCCCCGTTGAGCGGCCAGGACCACAACGCGACCTCGAGCGAGCGTCTGCGCGAACGCTACCGGCGGTACGTGCACGAGCGCGGCGCCTCCAACTGGATGAACTACCTCGAGGCGCTGCGGCGCGCGCGTCGCCTCGTCACCATCGACCACGTGCACTGCGACGGCGAGAGTCTGTTCCGCCGCCGCTTCCGCTGCGACACCCGCCTGTGCGCACCGGGCAAGAACCCGCTGACCGGCGAGGCGTGGCGGGCGTCGGGAGAGAAGTCGTGCTGCGCCGAGCTCGTGGTGGACCTCACGCCCGACGAGATCGCGGCGCTGCGCCGGCACTGGCCGGTGATCGTCGAGTACCTCGCCGAGAAGAACTGGTGGTTCCGCGGTCGCGAACTCGACGAGTGTCTCGATCTCGACGCCGACTTCGAGGTCAGCCTCAAGAAACGCGGCAAGCGGTGTGTGTTCGCGCTGCGTGACCCCCGGTGGGGGATCCGCTGCGGCATCCACGCCGCGTGTCTCGAGCGCGGGCTTCCGTTGCGCGAGGTGAAGCCGGTGACCTGCGACACGTTTCCCCTGCTCGTGATCGATCTGCCCGGCGGCGAGTTCTTTCTCGGGGCGTACGACAACGACGTCAACGCGCTCGTCGACCTCGACGATGACGACGTGGGCAACTTCCCCTGCCTCAAGGGACGCGGCCGCGGACCGCGCATGTACGAGTCCATGGGCGGCACGATCCGCTCGTTCTTCGGAGACGCGTTCTACGAGCGGCTGTGCAAGGCCGCCGAGGACTACCTCGCCGGCCCCCGGCCGCGCAAGGTCGAGCACCCGGGGGTGCCCGCCTGATGAAGGTCTACCTCGACGTGGTGGCGGGCCCGTACCAGGGCGAGCACTTCAAGGCGTACGTGACCTCCGGGGTCAAGACCACCATAGGGCGCGCGCCGGACAACGACATCGCGTTCCCCGCCACCCCCACCGTCTCCAACCACCACGCCTACCTCACCAACCAGAACGGCGTGCTGGTGCTGATCGACAACGGCTC
>RFJN01000498.1 GCA_003694875.1 Planctomycetota bacterium
CGTTTCCCCAACACGCTGGTGATCCCCCTTCCCTCTGGCTCTGTGGGCGAGTGCTGCGCCGAGTCACTGCGGCTCGGCCTTGCCGCCCTCGCCGATCCGGTAGACCTTCTCGGTGCGGTTGCCGGCCGGATCGATCGCCACGACGGTGACGCTCTCGCCCACCGGCGCCTCGACCGCGATCCGGAACCGGCCGTCGTCGTCGACCTTCCACTCCTTGCCCTGGCAGATGATCCGCACCCCGTTCTCGTTCACCCGCCCCTCGATGATCGCCACCACCGTGGCGTCGAGCGACGGCGGGGTCGAGTCGAGCGTGATCTCGCGGCGCAGCTCGGCGCGGTTGCCCACCCGATCGACCGCCACGAGCTCGAGGGGGTTCGGCCCCTCGTTCAGCTCGATCTCTCCTTCCCACACCGTGGGATCGTCCTGCGACGGCGCGAGCGGCTGCTTGCCCACCCGCAGCTGCGCGACGCCGCTGCCCTCGTCCCGGGCGCGCACCCGCACCGCGAGCTTGCGCCGGTTGGTGAGCGAGACGTCCGCGGCCGGCTCGAGCCACTGCAGCGTCGGCGGCTCGGTGTCGAAGTGGACGGTGATCTGCGCCTGCACCGTGCGGCCGAAGCTGTCGCGCGCCGCGGCGGTGAGCTGCCAGGCGGCCTGCTCGGGGGCGGTGAGCTGCACCTGCCACAGCCCAGGGCGGTCGGGCACGCGTCGGGCCGGCGAACCGTTGACCGTGAGGCTCTGCACGCCCTCGCTCGCGCGCACCCGCACCTCGAAGGTGCGGCGGCCGAGCGCGGCACCGTCGCGCGGTTCGACGAAGCCCACTTCGGGCTCGGGGGCAAGCTCGACCTCGATCCGCTCGCCGCTCGAGGCGGTGACGCGGATCGCCGGGCGGGTCAGCGCCCGCAGGCTGCGGGTGAGCTGCTCGATCGGCACCTCGATCTGCAGCTCGAGCAGCGCGTTGCCCTCGCCCGTGGCGGGGCCGCCGAAGTCGCGGCGGCTGACCTCGAGCACCCCCGGGGTAGTGCGCAGCGCCGCCTCGAGTTCGAGCAGGTGGTCGGCGTCGAAGTGACGGGCGAGCAGCTCGATCGCGTGCGGCTTGCCCGGCTCGCCGCCGCGCCAGCGCTGCACGATCGCCTCCGCCGCCTTCGAGACCGTCTGCGTCACCAGCCGCTCGAAGCCGTCGGTGCGCGCCTGGATGGGACTCCAGCCCCCGCCCGAGAACAGCACCTTCCCGGTGTCGGCCGCGATCGCCCGCACCCGGACGTCGGTCTTGAAGAAGCGGTGCATGCTGCCGGCGAACTCCTGCTGGTGGGTGAACTGCCGGAAGTAGGTCACGGTCAGCACCACGTCCGCGCCGAAGCGGGTGCGCAGCTCGGCGAGCATCTTTGCCTCGGGGTCGTACAGCAGCCCCTTCTTGAGGTTCTCGATGCCGTAGCGCGCCTCGATCTGTCCGCGATCGACGAGCGGGAGCCCGTGTTCGAGCAGCGCCGCTTCCGCGAGCCCCTGCACCATGTCGGCGTACCCGGGCTCGTTCTTCGCGAACGTGAGCACCAGCACCCGCGCCTTCGGGCCGGCGGGTGCCGCGTTCTGGCCCGGTTGCGACTGCGCCCAGCCGTGGCCCGCGAACGCGAGCCACAGTCCCAGCCCCAGCACTCCGAGACCGTTGCGGTATCGCACAGCTCGCCCTCCCCCGTCGGTGTGCCCCTGCGCAAAGGCGTATCGTAGGGGCGTTCGACGCTGCGTGTCAACGACCGCCCGCCGTCCGCACGACGGGCTCCCGCCCGGTGGGACCGCCGCGGCGCGCCGCTATTCGAACACCTCAGCCGCGTCGCTCGAAGACCGCGTGAAATCCGCCGTCGGGTCCGTCGATCGCGGGCAGGGTGCAGCGCTGCTCGACGAGCCGCCAGCCGCGCTCGCGCTCGAGCAGCCGCTCGCACGCCCCCGCGTTCTCCTCGTGCTCGATCGAGCACGTGCTGTAGACGAGGATCCCTCCGGGCCGGACGAGGCGGCACGCCGCCTCGAGCAGTTGCGCCTGCAGGGCGGTGAGGGAGGCGAGCGCGCCCGGCCCGAAGCGCCAGCGCGCCTCGGGACGCCGCCGCAGCACGCCGGTGTTCGAGCACGGGGCGTCGAGCAGCACCCGGTCGAAGGGCGGTGTCTGCGCACCGATCGAGCGGGCGTCGCGCACCTCGATCCGGATCCGGTCTGTGAGCCCCAGTCGCTCGACGTTCTCGCGCAACCGCTCGAGGCGGGCGGCGTCGCGGTCCACCGCCCACACCTCGGCGCGCTCACCGAACAGCTCCGCGAGGTAGCACGCCTTGCCGCCGGGGGCGGCGCACAGATCGGCGACGCGCTCGGGTGGTGTCGCCGGGACGGCGAGCGGCGTCTCGTGGACCGCGAGCGCGGCGGCCTGCGCGGTGGCGTCCTGCACGCTCGCCCGACCCTCGCGCACCGCGGCGAGTTCGGACGGCGCGATCCGCTGTTCGAGCAACACCGCGTCGGGCAGCTCGTCCCAGCGGTGCGCGGCGATCCCCTCGGCGGCGAGTTCCTGCACCAGTGCCTGTGCGTCGGTGCGGCCCCGGCGCGCGCGCAGGAACACCGGCGGCGGCGCGTTGTCGGCGGCGAGCACCGCGCGGGTGCGCTCGGGCCCGAGCCGCTCGAGCCAGCGCTCGACGAGTGCGTCCGGGTGGCTGAAGGCGATACCGAGCGCGTGCGCCTCGGGCTGCGACCAGTCGGGCAGCCACGCCGAGCGCAGCAGCGCGAATCGGTCCGGGCGCAGCGGCACGACGCGGCCCGGCGGCAGCTCGGCAGGCGCGGACGCCGCGAAGCCCGCGAGGTTGCGCTGCAGCGCGCGCAGCACCGCGTTGACGAAGCCCCGCCGCTTGCGTCCGCCCGCGAGCGCGACCGTCTCGTGGATCGCGGCGTGCGCCGGCACCCGCTCGAGCCACAGCAGCTGGTAGATGCCGAGCAGCGCGAGCGTGCGCGCGCGCGGATCGATCCGCTCGATCCGGCGGCCCGAGACCTGTTCGAGCAGGTGGCGCAGCAGCCGCAGCATGCGCAGCACCCCGTGCACGAGTTCGAGCGCGAGCGCGCGGTCGCGCGCCGACAGCGCGTCGAAGCCCGGCTGGCGCTGCAACAGCCCCCGCGCCCAGCCGCGCCGGTCGAGCACCCCCTCGAGCGCGGCGAGCGCGACCGCGCGGGCCCCGCGCCACCGTCCGGGCTTGCGGCGGGTGCGGCTCACCGCGGCGCACCCGCCGGACCGAGCCGGTCGCCCGGGCGCGCCGGCCGGCCGCGCCACCACGCGGCGGCGTCCATGGGGCGCTTGCCCGCGGGCTGCAGCCGCTCGAGCGCCACCCACCCGTCACCGCAGCGCACCCACGGCGCGCCCGCATGCTCTCCGATCGTGCCCGGTGCGGCGTCCGGCGGTGCGCCGGGCAGCTCGTCGAGCCGCCCGCCGAGCTCGTGGACCACGAGACGCTCGGGGCGGGCTGCCTCGCGGTGCAGAAACGTGAACGCGCGCGGCCAGGGCGTCATGGCCCGCACGTGGCGATCGATCGCCGCCGCACTCGCCGTCCAGTCGATCGCGCCCTCGGCCTTGCGCAGCACCGGGGCGTAGCTCGCCTGCGCCTCGTCCTGCTCGATCGGCTCGACCTCGCCGCGGGCGAGCCGCGGCAGCGTCTCGAGCAGCGCCTCGGCCCCGAGCGGGGCGAGGCGCGCGAGCAGCTGCTCGGCCGTCTCGCGCGGTTCGATCGCGGTGCGAACGGTGGCGAGGACCGGTCCGGCGTCGAGCCGCTCGACCATGCGCTGGATCGTGACCCCGCTCTCGCGGTCGCCCGCCGCGATCGCCCGCTGCACCGGCGCGGCGCCACGCCAGCGCGGCAGCAGCGAGGCGTGCACGTTGACGCAGCCGAGCCGCGGCAGATCGAGCAGACGCCGTGGCAGGATCTGGCCGTAGGCGACCACGACACCGACGTCGAAGGGGCCCGCGACCTCGATCGCCTCGAGCGCGGCGGGCTCGCGCACGCGCTCGGGCTGCAGGACGGGACAGCCGAGCCCGAGCGCCTGTGCCCGCGCCTTGAGGGGTGGCGGCGCGGGCCGGCCGCGGCGTCCGCGCGGCCGGTCGGGCTGGGTGACGATCGCCGCGATCTCGTGGCCCGCCTCGTGCAGCGCCACGAGCGAGGGACAGGCGAATTCGGCGGTGCC
>RFJN01000094.1 GCA_003694875.1 Planctomycetota bacterium
ACCGCCGACGGCCGGATCTGGGTGCAGCCGTGTCTGTCGCCGATCTGGGACACCGGCTGGTCGGTGCTGGCGCTGTGCCGCGCGGGGCTCGATCGCGACGACCCGCGCATCCGCAAGGCGACCGACTGGCTGTACGCGAAGCAGATCCGGCGGCCCGGCGACTGGAGCCGCAAGTGCCCGGGCGTGCCGGCGGGCGGCTGGGCGTTCCAGTACCACAACGACTTCTATCCCGACACCGACGACACCTCGGTGGTGCTCATGGCGCTGCTCAACAGCCACTACCGCGACGATCCGGCGCGCCGCGAGGCGTTCGACCGGGGGCTGGGGTGGCTGCTCGGGCTGCAGAACGCCGACGGCGGCTGGGGGGCGTTCGAGCGCGACGTCGACAACCCGATCTACAACGAGGTGCCGATCAGCGACTCGACGTGCATGCTCGATCCGTCGGAGGTCGATGTGAGCGGCCGGTGCGTCGAGGTGCTGGCGAAGATCGGCTACCCGCGGACCCACCCCGCCATGGCGAGGGCGATCGCCTACCTGTTGCGCGAGCAGGAGCACGACGGCAGCTGGTGGGGCCGCTGGGGGGTGAACTACATCTACGGCACCTGGTCGGCCCTGTGCGGGCTGGGCGCGGCGCGTCTGTCGCCGCAGGCGCCGGCGATTCGCCGCGCGGTGGCGTGGCTCGAGTCGGTCCAGCAGCCGTGCGGCGGCTGGGGCGAGTCGTGCCGCAGCTACGAGGGCGGGCCCAAGGGGCAGGGGCCGGTGACGCCGAGCCAGACCGCGTGGGCGGTCATGGGGCTTCTTGCGGCCGGGCACGCCGCGAGCGAGAGCTGTCGGCGCGGGGTGGCGTGGCTGCTCGAGCACCAGCGGCCCGACGGCGGCTGGGACGAGACCGAGTTCACCGGCACCGGCTTCCCCGGCATCTTCTACCTGCGCTACGAGGGCTACGCGCTGTACTTCCCGCTGCTCGCGCTCGCGCGCTACCGCGCCGCCATGCCGCGCTGAGGTGTGGCCGGCTGGCCCCGGCGCGTCACGACGGGGGGCGGCGGCCGCGCTCGGTTTTGCCGAGGAAGGGGGCGGGGCGCGCTATGCGGCGCAGGTTGATGTCGTTGACGACGACGTGCAGCACGATCGGTGCGAGGACGTTGTCGGCGTACAGCTGCAGCGCTCCGAGGTAGCCGCCGAGCACGAGCGCGAACACCGTCCACGGCCAGCGTTCGGGGCCGGCGAAGTGCAGCAGGCCGAAGGCGAGCGTGGCCACTGCCCAGCCGGCGAGCGGACTGCCGAGCAGCGAGCCGAACGCCGGCTGCAGCGCACCGCGGAACAGCAGCTCCTCGGCGATCCCGGAGGCGAGCGCCAGGGCGTGGACCTCGCGCGGCTCGAGCGGTCCGAGCTTGCTGCGAAACCATTCGCTGAGCTCGCGCGCCCAGGCGAAGCGACGCTCGAAGCTGCGCGAGAGCGCCACGGTGACCGCTGCCCCCACGATCGCCCAGCCGAGCGCGGGCACGAGCCGCGGTCCGAGCGCGAACGGAACCGGCGGCGCGCCGCGGGCGAGGTTGAGCACGAGCGCGAGCAGCGCCATGCCGAGATAGAAGTAGCCCGCGATCCTGACCATGGGGGCGCACCATAGCAGCGCCCGGCGGGGATTTCGAGCGCAGCCGGTCACGGCGGCGGACCCGGCTTCCGCGGCAGCGTCGTTCAGAGCAGCCCGTCGTCGAGCACGAAGCGGAACGACTCGAGCGCCTTGGCGCGCATGGGGTGCTGCAGCTTCTTGAGCGCGCGGATCTCGATCTGCCGGATCCGCTCGCGCGTGACGTTGAAGCGGCGGCCGAGCTCCTCGAGCGTGTGGGTGGCGCCGCCGAGTCCGAAGCGCAGCCGGATGATCTCCCGTTCGCGCTCGGTGAGCGTGGCGAGCACCGCCTCGATCTTGTCCTTGAGCAGCTCGCGCGTCACCCCGCGCGTGGGGTCGGCCGATCCCTTGTCCTCGATGAAGTCGACGAAGTTGCCGTCACGCCCCTCGCTGAGTGCGCTCGAGAGGCTCACCGGCCGCTGCGCGACCTTGAGGGCGGTGCGGGTCTCCTCGGGATCGAGTCCGAGGTGGGCCGCGATCTCGAGCATCCCCGGTTGCCGGCCGGTGCGCTGCTGCAGTTCGCGCGCGGCGCGGCGCACCCGCGCGATCGTCTCGTTCATGGCGACGGGGGTGCGGATCAGCCGCGACTTCTCGGTGATCGCGCGCGTGACCGACTGCCGGATCCACCACGTGGCGTAGGTCGAGAACTTGAAGCCCTTGGTGTGGTCGAACTTCTCGACCGCGCGCAACAGCCCCGTGTTGCCTTCCTGGATCAGATCGAGAAAGCCCACCCCGCGGTTGCGGTAGCGCTTGGCGATCGAGACCACGAGGCGGAGGTTGGCCTCGGACAGCTTCTGCTTGGCGCGCTGGAAGCGCTCGGCGAACACGCGCAGATCCTGCACGCGCTGCCAGCACTCGCCGGTGCTCTCCCACATGCGGGCGGCGTCCGGCTCGCTGTCCTCGACCGGCGGGCCGGCGCCGCGGCGCTCCTGCAGCCGCGCGTCGATGCGCCGCCGCAGCCGCGTGCGCAGCGCGTGTTCGATCTCGCGGTGCCACTGCAGCAGCAGCGCGACGTCGATGTCGTACTGGCGAAAGATCGTGATCGCCTCGTCGAGCTGCGGCTCGATCTCGGCCCGGCACGCGGTGCGCTGCGGGTTGCGGGGATCGCACAGCGTGGGCGCGTGCCGCTCCGCCTCCTGCCAGATCGCCTCGAGCCGCTCGAGCTGCTCGGCGAGCCGCGCGAGCACCACCTTGCGCTGCTTCTTGTCCTCGCTCTTCACGACGCGGTCGTAGGTGAGCTTGCTCGTGGTGCAGCGTTCGAGCAGCGCGCGGATCTGCGCGAAGCCGTAACGGCTCTTGCCCACGAGTTCGAGCAGCCCCGCCTTCGCCTCGGCGAGTTCCACCGCGAGGGCGTACTCCTGCTCGCGGGTGAGCAGCGGGATGTCGCTCATGCGCGCGAAGTAGGCGTGCAGCGGGTCGTCGAGCGAGGTCTTCGAGGCGCGTTCGGCCTCCCGCTCCGGCGCGGCGCCGCCGAGCCCGGGCTCGCTCGGCACGAGTTCGATCCCCTCGGACTCGAGCCGGTCGATCGCGCGGTCGAGCTGCTGCGGGTCATCGAGGACGCCCGGAAGCGCCTCGCCGAGCTGTTCGTAGGTGAGGTAGCCGGCGGCGCGGCCGCGCGAGACGAGGTCGGCGAAACCGTCGTCCGGCTGCGCCTCGCCACGCTTGCGGCGTCTGCGGCCGCCTGTGCGCTTCGCCACCGGGCTCTTCTCCCCCACTGCGCTGCGTAGCCTAGCATAGCACGCACGCCGGCGGCGTTCCAAACCCGCGGGCTCCGATTTGGGGCGGCCGTGCGCTGCCGGCGCGTGCTCGTGTACCATGGACGCAGCCCGGTCGAACGAGCCAAGGGGGAAGCCATGGGGTTGCGCTGGTCTGTCTGCGTGGGGTGTCTCGTTGTCGCCGCGGGTATCGCGTGCGCCGACATCGTCGAGGAAGAGACGGGGATCCACTTCCCGGATCGCGTCGAGCTCGAGGGGCGCACGCTCGAGGGTACGGGGGCGGGGGTGCGCGAGAAGCTGTGGTTCGACGTCTACGCGGCCGCGCTCTACGTCGACCCGGCCGCGCTGCGCAAGGCGCTCGGAACGCGGTATCGCGGCAAGGACGCCGCGGCGCTGCGTGCCGACGAGCACTTCTACAACGACCTGATCTATGCCCGCAGCGTGCCCAAGGTGCTCGTGATCCGCATGGCGCGGGACGTGGACGCCGACACGATGCGCGAGGCGTTCGAGGAGGCGCTCACACCCCACATGCAGCTCGACGAGCAGGCCCGGGCGTTCATGGCGCAACTCGACCGCGACCTCAAGGAGGGCGACGAGGTGCGCTTCGAGTGGCTCGGCGGCGGGAAGGTGCGCATGGTGTTCGGCGGTCGGAAGGGCAAGGTGTTCCACCACCCGAAGCTCGCCGCTTCGCTGCTCAAGATCTGGCTCGGGCCGAAGCCGGCTTCCAAGGACATCAAGCGCAAGGTGCTCTCGCGCATGCCGGGCATGCTCTCGGGGCGCTAGTGCGCGGTCGAGTCCCGGGCCGGCGCCTTGTCCGCGCGCGGGAGCATGCGGGAGGCGATCCAGTCGTACAGAGGATCGGGGATCGCGCGCAGAAGGCGCATGAGGAGCGCGAGCTGCCACGGCATGCGCACCTCGCGCGCCCGGCGCTCGATGCCGCGGCACATGATCCGCACCGCCGGCTCGAGATCCATGAGGAACGGCATGGGGAAGCGGTTGCGCGCGGTGATCGCGGTCTTGATGAAGCCCGGCGAGATCGTGGTGACGTCGACGCCGTGCGGGCGCAGATCGATCCGCAGCCCCTCGAGCAGCGTGCTCAGCCCCGCCTTCGAGGCCGAGTAGACCCACGAGCCGGGCAGGCCGCGATAGCCGGCGAGGCTCGAGACGCCCACGATGTGGCCGCGGCGTCGCTCGAGCATGCCCGGCAGCACCGCGCCGATCAGGTACAGGTTGGCGGTGAGGTTGATGTCGAGGATGCGCCGCAGCCGGTGCGCGTCCTCGAAGTCG
>RFJN01000095.1 GCA_003694875.1 Planctomycetota bacterium
CCACAAGGTGGCCCACTGGTTCTTCGCGCACCCGAGCCAGGAGGAGATCAACTTCGTCGAGGCGTCGCTGTACGCCTGGCTGTTCGTGATCCCGATCGCGACGCTGACCTGCTACTTCGGCACGCGCCGCATGCAGCGCGTGCCGACGGGGGTGCAGAACTTCCTCGAGGCGATCGTGGAACTGCTCGACAACTTCGTCGAGGGGATCATCGACAAGCGCTTCGCCTGGCGGTTCTCGACGTTCATCGGTTCGCTCTTCATCTACATCACGCTCGCGAACATGTGGGGGCTGATCCCGGGGCAGCAGGCGGCGACATCGGTGGTGAGCACGACGTGTGCGCTCGCGCTGTGCACCTTCGTCGCGACCCACTGGGCCGGTTTCCGCTACAGCGGCCCCGTGGGCTACTTCAAGCACTTCTGCGGCGAGCCGATCTGGCTTGCGCCGCTCAACATTCCGATCCACCTGATCGGCGAGATCGCGCGGCCGCTGTCGCTCATGATTCGACTTCGGGGCAACATCGGCGGCGAGGAGACCGCGGTCGCGATCTTCATCAGTCTCGGGCTGCTCACGGGGTTGTTCATCCCGTTCCAGTTCCCGCTCATGGCGCTCGGGGTGTTCACCTCGCTCGTGCAGGCGTTCATCTTCTGTATTCTGAGTGCGGTGTACATCGCGGGGGCGCTGCCGCACGCGCACCACGAGCACGACGCGCACACGCCCCCGTTGCACCCGCGCGACGCGCACGAGGAACTGGCCAACGACGCGGGGCTGACCGCGATTCCCTGATCAACGAGGGTTGTTCGAAACGAATCGAGGCGTCGGGCCCCGCGGCGGGGCCCACACACAGGAGGAGAAGGACATGGACTACCTCAGCATGCTGGCTCTGGCTGTCGGTTTCCCGCTCGGGATCGCCGCGTTCGGCGGCGCGTTGGGGCAGGGGCGTGCGATCGCGTCGGCCTGCGAGGGCATCGCGCGGCAGCCCGAGGCCGGCGGTGCGATCCAGACGGCCATGATCATCGGTCTGGCGCTGATCGAGTCGCTCGTGATCTACGCGCTCGTGATCGCCTTCCTGCTGTTCGGCAAGCTGCCCGAGACGGCCGAGATCGTCAGCAAGATCGCCGGCTGAGCTTCTCGGCGGCGTCTTCGCGGCGCGGAGGGCGGGCGGGCTTGCTCGCCCGCTGCCGCGCCGGGCGAACGGACCGGTCGCGGGGCGGCGAGGCGGCCCCGGATGGTGGACGCGGCGTCCCGGCTGGGGACGCCGCGGCGGGAGAGGTCTGGCAATGGAGATCATCGAGGCGCTCGGCATCCGCTTCCCGCTGGTGATCGCGCACATCGTGGCGTTCCTCGCGGTCATGGCGGTGTTCAAGCTGTTTCTGTTCGATCCGGTGCGCGCGCAACTGCGCGAGCGCGACCGGGAGTTGGCGGAGCAGCGCCGCGCCGCGCTCGCGGCCGAGGCGGAGCTCGAGGGCAAGCGCAAGGAACTTGCGAAGCGGCTCGAGCAGATCGAGCGCGAGGCGTACGAGCGCACCCAGGCGCTCGTGCGCGAGGGGGCGCGCAAGCGCAACGAGGCGCTCGCGAAGGCGCGCGAGAAGGCGTTCGCGACGATCGGCAAGGCGCGCGAGGAGGCCGCGGCGCTGCACGCCGAGGCGCTCGAGCGGCTCGAGGACGAGGTGACCGAACTCGGCCAGGACGTGCTGTCGTACGTGCTTCCGGCCCAGGTCGACGTGGCGGCGCTCGAACCTGCGCTGCGCGAGGCCGTCGAGCAGGTGCGGCGGGAGAAGGAGGCGGCATGAGGCGCAAGGGGACGGCGCTGCTTCGCGTCGCGGCGGCGGTGCTCGCGCACGGGGCCGCGCGGGCGGCGGAGACCGCCCACGAGGCGGGGGCGCACGCCGAGGGGGCGCACCACGGGCTGAGCCCCGACGCGCTGATCGTGCAGTTTCTCGGCTTCGCGATCCTCGTGGTCGTGCTGGTGGTCTGGGTGTTTCCCGTCATCGGCAAGGCGCTGCGGGCGCGCTCGGAGCGGATCGAGCGCGGTTTCGGCGAACTCGAGGACCGGCAGCGCACCGCGCGCGAGCAGCTCGAGCAGACCGAACGCGAGCTGGCGCAGATCGAGGCGCGGTCCCTCGAACGCATGCAGCAGGCCGAGGCCGAGGGGATCCGGCTGCGTGACGAACTCGTGCGCGAGGGCGAGCAGGCCGCGCGCCGGATCGTGGAGCGCGGGCAGGTCGAGGCGCACATCGAGCGCGCGAAGATGGTGCTCGATCTGCGCAACGAGGTCGTCGAGATCTGCTTCGCCGCCGCCGAGCGGGTGGTCGCGCAGCAGATCGGCGAGGCGGAGCAGGCGGCGCTGCTCGAGCGGTTCTTCCAGGAACTCGAAGGCATGAAGGTGTGAGCCATGGCTGGTGAACGGACGCTGGCACGTCGCTACGCGCGCGCGCTGCTCGCGTGGACCGAGGGGGCGGACGACGCCGCCCGGCGGCAGGACGAGCTGTACGCGGTGGCGTCGCTGTGGTCGGAGTCGCACGAGCTGCGCACGCTGATCGGCAGCCCGCGCACGACGCGCGCCGAGAAGCGGGCGTTGCTCGACAAGCTGTTCGCCGAGCGGCTCGACCCCCGCACGCTGCACTTTCTGTACCTGCTCGTGGACAAGGGACGGTTCGCGCTGATCGGCCGGATCGCCGAGAGCTACGACGCGCTGAACGACGAGCTGCGCGGTGTGTGCAAGGCGCGGGTGCGCACGTTCCTGCCGCTGACCGACGCGCAGCGCGAGCAGCTGCTCGAGCGGCTGCGTGCCTTCACCTCCCGGCCCACGATCGAGCTGCAGGAGCGCGTCGATCCGGAGCTGCTCGGCGGGATCGTGGTGGAGATCGGGGCGTACCTGCTCGACGGCTCGATCCGCGGCCGGCTGCGCAAGCTGCGCGATCGCCTCCTGCTCGGCGAGCAGGAACGCGCCCAGCAGGCGGCCGCGCTCGGGGCGCGCGCGGTGGCCAGGGCAGGCTGAGACAGGACACGGGCGCGCGGACGAACGGGGTTCGGGCGCGCGGGACAGACACGACCAACCGCAATGCGAGAGAGCCAAGTCATGCTGATCAAGCCCGAAGAGATCTCGAGCATCCTCAAGAAGGAGATCTCGAGCTACGACCAGCCGCTGCGCATGGAGAGCGTGGGCACCGTGCTGCAGGTCGGCGACGGGATCGCCCGCGTGTTCGGTCTCGAGAAGGCCATGGCGGGAGAGCTCGTCGAGTTTCCCGGCGAGATCTACGGCATGGCGCTCAACCTCGAGGAAGACTCGGTCGGTGTCGTGATCTTCGGCGAGGACAAGGACATCAAGGAAGGCGACGAGGTGCGCTGCACCGGCCGCATCGTCGAGGTGCCGGTCGGCGAGGGGCTGGTGGGTCGCGTGGTGAACGCGCTCGGTCAGCCGATCGACGGCGAGGGACCGATCGCCTCCGAGACCTTCCGCCCCGTGGAGGTCAAGGCGCCCGGCGTCACCAAGCGCCAGCCGGTCAAGGAGCCTCTGCAGACGGGCATCAAGGCGATCGACGCCATGATCCCGATCGGCCGCGGACAGCGCGAGCTCGTGCTCGGTGACCGCCAGACCGGCAAGACCACGATCTGCGTCGACACGATCCTCAACCAGGCGGATCAGGACGTGATCTGCATCTACGTTGCGATCGGGCAGAAGGCCTCGACCGTGGCGGGGGTGATCGAGCGGCTGCGGCAGGCCGGCGCCATGAAGTACACGATCGTGGTCTCGGCCTCGGCCAACGACCCGGCCGCGCTGCAGTTTCTCGCCCCGTACGCCGGCACCGCCATGGGCGAGTACTTCCGCGACAACGGCCGGCACGCCTACATCGTGTACGACGACCTGACCAAGCACGCCTGGGCGTACCGCCAGATGTCGCTGCTGCTGCGCCGGCCCCCGGGCCGCGAGGCGTATCCCGGCGACGTGTTCAACCTGCACTCGCGTCTGCTCGAGCGCTCGGCCAAGCTGAGCGACGCCGAGGGCGGCGGTTCGCTCACCTCCATGCCGATCATCGAGACGCAGATGGGCGACGTGTCGGCCTACATTCCCACCAACGTGATCTCGATCACCGACGGCCAGATCTATCTCGAGCCGGATCTGTTCAACGCCGGGATCCGGCCCGCGGTCAACGTCGGCATCTCGGTCTCGCGCGTGGGTGGTTCGGCGCAGATCGGCGCCATGCGCAAGGTGGCGGGCAAGCTCAAGCTCGATCTCGCGCAGTACCGCGAGCTCGCGGCGTTCGCGCAGTTCGCCTCCGATCTCGACAAGGCGACGCAGCAGCAGCTGTTGCGCGGCGAGAAGCTCACCGAGCTGCTCAAGCAGGGCCAGGGCGAGCCCATGAAGATCGAGGATCAGGTGATCGTGATCTTCTGCGGCACGCAGGGGCTTCTCGACAAGATCCCCACCCCCGAGATCCTGCGCTTCGAGAAGGAGCTGCTCGCCTGGATTCGCGAGAAGCACCCGGCGATTCCGGAGGAGATCCGCAGCACCAAGAAGCTCGAGGACAAGACCGCCGAGGCGCTGCGCGAGGCGGCCGAGGCGTTCGTGGCCGACTTCCTCGGGAAGCTCGGCGGCGAGCAGCCGAGCGCCTGAGCGCGGCCAGCGCAGGCGGCAGGGCAGGCGGGATCCGGAGCAGCCCAAGGAGCGAGACGTGGCGAAGGCGACCAATCCGCGCGCGATCAAGCGAAAGATCCGCTCGGTCAGCAACCTCAAGAAGATCACCAAGGCCATGGAGATGGTCTCGGCGGCCAAGCTGCGTCGGGCGCAGGAGGCGCTCGCCGCGGTGCGTCCGTACGCCGACCAGCTCGGGCGGCTGATGGGCCGGCTGCAGGGGCAGGCGAGTGCGACGGAGGTGGACGCCCCGCTGCTCGCCCCGCGCACGGTGCGTCGGCGCGCGGCCATGGTCGTGGTGACCGCGGACAAGGGGCTGTGCGGCTCGTACAACACCAACCTCCTGCGGCTTGCGGACCGGACGGTGCGGGAGATCGGGCTGCCGGTCACGCTCTACACCGTGGGCCGCAAGGCGCGCGACCACTTCGCCAAGCGCGGCGAGTCGTCGCGCGAACACTGGGAGGGGCTGCCGCCCAACGTGGGCTTCCGGCAGGTGCGCGAGATCACCACCGGTCTCGTCAGCGCGTACCTGCAGGAAGAGGTCGACGAGGTGTGGGTGCTGTACACCGAGTACGTCAACGCGATCACCTTCCGGCCGCGCGCGGTCCGCTTCCTGCCCTTCGAGGCGGGCTCGGAGGACGAGGGCGAGTCGGCCGAGGGCGGCGAGGGCGGCGGGCAGTGGATCTTCGAGCCCGATCCCGCCACGATCTTCGCGCAGCTGATCCCGCGGGTGATCGAGGTGCGCTTCTACCGGCTGCTGCTCGAGGCGCTCGCGAGCGAGCACGGCGCGCGCATGCAGGCCATGCGCAACGCCACCGACAACGCGCAGGAGCTGATCGACACCCTGACGCTCACGTTCAACAAGGCGCGCCAGGCGGCGATCACCAAGGAACTGCTCGACATCATCGGCGGCGCCGAGGGCCTCAAGGGCTGAGCGCGGTCGCGGAATCCACGAATCACGAACGACGGAAGGACGCTCGAGATGGCTGAGAAGACGGAAGCGAACAACAACGGCGCGCATTCGGAAGGCAAGGTGCTCGCGGTCCGCGGCCCGGTGGTCGACGTCGACTTCCAGGGCGCCGAGCTGCCTCCGCTCTACACCGCGCTGCGCATGGATCTCGAGGGCGGGCGCACCCTGATCCTCGAGGTGGCGCAGCACCTCGGCGACCACGCGGTGCGCACGATCGCGCTCGACACCACCGACGGGCTGGTGCGCGGCATGCCCGTGATCAACACCGGCAGCCCGATCAAGGTGCCGGTCGGTCGCGCCACCCTGGGCCGGCTGTTCGACGTGCTCGGACACGCGATCGACGACGCCGGTCCGGTCGAGGCCGAGGACGAGTGGCCGATCCACCGCGCGCCGCCGGCGCTGATCGAGCTCGAGACGACCCCGCAGGTGCTCGAGACCGGGATCAAGGTCATCGACCTGCTCGCGCCCTACGCCAAGGGCGGCAAGGTGGGGCTGTTCGGCGGCGCGGGCGTGGGCAAGACCGTGCTCGTGCAGGAGCTGATCTACAACGTCGCCACCCAGCACGGCGGCTTCAGCGTGTTCTGCGGCGTGGGCGAGCGTACCCGCGAGGGCAACGACCTGTGGCTCGAGATGACGCACTCGGGCGTGATCGAGAAGACCGCCCTCGTCTTCGGCCAGATGAACGAGCCGTCCGGGGCGCGACTGCGCGTGGGACTCACCGGCGTCACCATGGCCGAGTACTTCCGCGAGGAAGAGGGCCAGGACGTGCTGCTGTTCATCGACAACATCTTCCGCTTCACGCAGGCGGGCGCCGAGGTGTCGGCGCTGCTCGGCCGCCTGCCCTCGGCGGTGGGCTACCAGCCCAACCTCGCGCAGGAGATGGCGGCGCTGCAGGAGCGGATCACCTCGACCAAGCGCGGCTCGATCACCTCGGTGCAGGCGATCTACGTGCCGGCCGACGACTACACCGACCCCGCACCGGCCACCACCTTCCTGCACCTCGACGCCACGACCAACCTCGAGCGGCGGCTCGCCGAACTCGGGATCTACCCCGCGGTCGATCCCCTGCGCTCGACCTCGCGTCTGCTCGATCCGGCGGTGGTCGGACGCGAGCACTACGAGACCGCGCGCGAGGTGCAGCGGATCCTGCAGCGTTACGGCGATCTGCAGGACATCATCGCGATCCTCGGCATGGAGGAGCTCAGCGACGAGGACAAGCTGATCGTGGCGCGCGCACGCCGGATCCAGAAGTTCCTGTCGCAGCCGTTCCACGTCGCCGAGGCGTTCACCGGCACCCCGGGCGTCTACGTCTCGCTCGAGGAGACGGTGCGCGGCTTCAAGGAGATCTGCGAGGGCAAGCACGACGATCTGCCCGAGCAGGCCTTCTACATGGTGGGCGGGATCGACCAGGTGGTCGAGCGCGCCAAGAAGATGGCCGCGAGCGTCTGATCGGCGGCGGACCGCGAGCGCGAACCCAGGGGAGTGTCGAGCATGGCCAGGACGTTTCGGCTCGAGGTGGTCACGCCCGAGGGCAGCGCGCTGCGCTGCGATGCGCAGTCGCTGCAGGCGCCGGGCCACCTCGGCTACCTCGGTGTGTTGCCCGGTCACGCGCCCATGCTGTGCCTCTTGCGGCCGGGGGTGCTGTCGGTGCGCGCGGCCGGTGAGGCCACCGAGCGGATCTTCGCGGTGCGAGGCGGGTTTCTCGAGGCGCAGCCCGAGGCGGTGACGGTGCTCGCCGACGAGGTGCGCGACGCGCAGGCGCTCGATGTCGTCGAACTCGAGCGCCGGATCGCCGAGCTGCCGCCGCTGCCCGAGAGCTACCCGGGCGAGACGATCGAGGCGCGCGCCCGCATGCGCGAGCAGGCGCGCACAGAGCGCACCACGCAACTCGAGTGGCTCGAGGCGCAGCTCGAGGCGGTGCACCGGCTGCACAAGCGCGGTTGAGCCCGAGAGGCCGCGCGTGCGGAAGGTTTCGGGACGCCCGTAGACAAGCGCCGCCTCGCGTGTAACCATACGGGGCAGGCCCGGCGCGCCCCGTCGCGTGCGCGGCCTGCGGTGTTCGTCGTCTGTCTCTGCTGGGAGTGAGCCCCGTGTCCGGAACCGGCCCAAGCTCCGTCTCGACCTCGACCGACCGTGCTCCGTCCTCGCCCGCGGCACGCAAGGACGCGCAGCCGCCCGCGCGGGCGGCCGCGCCGCGCAGCGTCGATCCGCGTGCCTCCTGGATCGCGCACCGCATGAACGAGATGCCGAAGTACGTCATGTTCCTGTACAACCTGCTGCTCGACGCCAACATCGACTGGCGCTTCAAGGAGCACGCCTTCGGCACGCTGCGCTACATCTTCGAGGAAGACGGCATCATCCCCGACGACGACCCGCTGCTCGGGCGTCTCGACGATCTCGCGTTCACCTTCCGCTGCTTCGCCGAACTGATCGGTTCGCTGCCCGAGGGCAAGCTCGCGATCTACGAGCAGGTGCTCGCCGCCTACGCGATCCCGATCCGCCAGTACGTCGCCGAGGCGCCGCAGTGGCTCGGCGACTTCTACTTCGCGGTGGCGACGCTGTATCCGCAGACGATCACACGTCTGTGCGACAAGCTCGGCAACGCGATCAAGACCGGCGAACTCGTGCGCGCGCTGCAGCACTACCTCGAGACGTTCAAGCCCGACGATCCGAACAGCGCCAAGATGGAACGCTGCGTCGTGTTCCTCGACAACTACAAGCTGGGCCGTTGACGCGACGCTCCCGCGGCGACGCGCTGCTGCTGTCGGATCTGCACCTCGGCGCGGGCCGCGCGCCGGAGCGCCGGCTCGAGGCGTTCGAGCGCTTCTGCGCCGAGCACGCGGCGCGCGGCTTCGGGGCGGTCTACTGTCTCGGGGACCTGTTCCAC
>RFJN01000096.1 GCA_003694875.1 Planctomycetota bacterium
CGTGCAGCAGCGGCTCGCGCCCGGGGGGCTGCTCGCGGTGCGCGTGCCGTTCACGCCCCAGCTCTTTGCTTTCGTCTTCCGCGGGCTACAATCGGTGTTCCCCTGCGTCTACCCGTATCGCTGCCCTGCGCAGAGCGTGGGGACGGCGGGGTTCGTGCTCGGCGCGCCGGCGCCGATCGTGCGCTCGCGCCCGGTGCCGGCCGACTGCCGCTACCTCAACGAGCGCGTGGTGCCGGTGCTGTTCGCGTTCGCTCGGGACGAGATGCGCTTTCTCGGCGAGCCGGAGGCCGCCGACGCGGTCTCGGCGATGCGGCTCGACCACGGGCTCGAGCCCGTGGAGCCGGCCGGAGTCGAGCCCGAGGCGGCGTGGGACGCGTGGGACGAGGACGACGAAGAGGACGACGAAGAGGACACACCCCGCGATCCGCCCGAGCCGGCGGCGCGCGCGGTCACGACCGATCGGGAGCCCCATGAACGAGACGCAACCGGAGCAGACCCCCCCGGCTGAACGGCGGCGTGCGGACATCCGCAACGTCGCGATCGTGGCGCACGTCGACCACGGCAAGACCACGCTCGTCGACCGGCTGCTGCAGATCTGCGGCGCGTTTCGCGAGGGGCAGCAGCTCGAGTCGTGCGTGCTCGACTCGGAGTCGCTCGAGCGCGAACGCGGCATCACGATCCTCGCCAAGAACACGAGCGTGCCGTGGAAGGGGGTGACGATCAACCTGATCGACACGCCGGGGCACGCCGACTTCGGCGGCGAGGTCGAGCGCACCCTGCACATGGCCGACGGGTGTCTGCTGCTCGTCGATGCGGCCGAGGGGCCGCTGCCGCAGACGCGCTTCGTGCTGCGCAAGGCGCTCGCTGCGGGCCTCGTGCCGGTGGTGGTGATCAACAAGTGCGACCGACGCGACGCCCGGCCCGCCGCGGTGCTCGACGAGATCTACGACCTGTTCATCGATCTCGACGCGAGCGAGCAGCAGCTCGAGTTTCCGGTGCTGTACGGCTCGGGGCGCCAGGGCTGGATGGCGCACAGCCCCGAGGGGCCGCGCGAGAGCGTGGCGCCGCTTCTCGACGCGGTGCTCGAACACATCCCGGGTCCGCTCGCCGAACGCGACGCGCCGCTCGCCATGCGGGTGGCCAGCCTCGCGCACGACGACTTCGTCGGCCGCATAGCGCTTGGCCGCGTCGTCTCGGGCTCGATCGCCGAGGGCGACACGGTACTGCTCGTCAAGCCCGACGGGGCGCGGCACGAGCGCACCGTCCGCGGCCTGTTCCGCTTCCAGCGGCTCGGGCGCGAGCGCACCGCCCGCATCGAGGCCGGCGATATCGCGGCGGTCGTCGGCATGGAGGGGGTCGAGATCGGCGACTCGATCACCTGCCCCCAGAACCCGCGTCCGCTCGAGCCGATCACCGTCGAGCCGCCCACGCTCTCCATGACCTTCCTCGCCTCCGACTCGCCCTTCCGCGGCCAGGAGGGAGAGCGCGTCACCTCGCGGCAGCTGCGCGAGCGGCTCGTGCGCGAGCTCGAACGCAACGTCGCGCTGCGGGTCGAGGACACCGACGATCCCGCCGCCTGGAAGGTCAGCGGCCGCGGGCTGCTGCACCTCGGGGTGCTGCTCGAGACCATGCGGCGCGAGGGCTACGAGCTGCAGGTCAGCAAGCCCGAGGTGATCCTGCGGCGCGACGAGCACGGCAAGCTGCTCGAGCCCATGGAACTGCTCGTGATCGACGTGCCCGAGACCTTCAGCGGCAAGGTGATCGAGGCGGTGGGCGCACGTCGCGGCGAACTCGTGCGCATGCACAGCGCCGGCGATAGCGCGCGGCTCGAGTTCCGCATCCCCGCCCGCGGTCTGCTCGGGCTCGGGGTGCGGCTGCTCTCGCTCTCGAGCGGCCAGGCGGTCGTGCACCACGTCTTCTCCGGCTACGGGC
The DNA here is from genome assembly GCA_003694875.1 of Planctomycetota bacterium. Classification (GTDB taxonomy): domain Bacteria; phylum Planctomycetota; class J058; order J103; family J103; genus J103. The sequence goes on from RFJN01000096.1 coordinate 1,933, forward strand.
CGTGGCGCGGCGAGATCGCGGGACGCAACGCCGGGGTCATGGTCGCCATGCAACCCGGCGAGGCGACCACCTACGCGCTCGCGTCGCTGCAGGATCGCGGCACGTTCTTCATCGCGCCGGGCGAGCGCGTCTACGAGGGCATGATCGTGGGCGAGCACTGCAAGCCGGGCGATATCGTCGTCAACGTCACCCGTCGCAAGCAGCTCACCAACATCCGCGCCGCCGGGGCGGACGAGAAGCTGCTGTTGCCGCCGCCACGCCGCTTCACGATCGAACAGGCCCTCGAGTACATCGAGCCCGACGAGCTCGTCGAGATCACCCCGAAGTCGGTGCGGCTGCGCAAGCGGCTGCGCAACGAGAAGGAGCGCAAGCGCGCGCGCGGGCGCAAGGGCGGGATCGGAGCCACGGTGCTCGAGGGCTGAGAGCGCGCTCAGCCCGCGGTGATCCGCTGCACGAGCGTGCGCACGTCCGGCACCGTGGGCGCCTCGACACCGTTCCAGTCGCCGAACGGGTCGAGCAGCACCGCGCGCAGCCCCGCGCGGTGCGCACCCACGATGTCGGCGTGGTACAGATCGCCCACGTGCAGCGTGGTGCGCGGATCGGCGCCGCTGATCGCGAGCGCGTGCCGGAAGATCGCCGGATCGGGCTTCTCCGCGCCCACGTGGTGCGAGTCGACGACGTGCTCGATCCACGGCAGCATCCCCGCGCGCTCGAGCAGGGTGTGCACCGTTCCATCCGAGTTGCTCACCACCACGCGTCCGATCCCGCGTTCGGCCGCGCGCTCGAGCGCCTCGCGTGCGCCCGGCAGGGGGCGGCCCCACAGCCGCAGCGGCCCGCCCTCGTCGCGAAGCCGCGGCAGCAGATCGCGCGCGAGCCGCGCCCGGTCGCGCGCAGCGATCGCACCGCGGCGTTCGAGCTCGGCCGCGATCGCGTCGAGATAGATCGCGAACGCGTCGCGTCCCTCGGTGGTGCCGTGGCGACCGAGCGCGCGCGAGACCGCCGGGCGCGCCGCCGCCTCGGCTCGTTCGAGCTGGCGCGGATCGAGCGCGATCCCGATCGCGGCGAGCTGCTGCGCGATCCAGTCGTGGTCGAGCCCCACGAGCGTGTTGCCCGCATCGAGAAACAGCGTCCGCACCGGCTCGTCGAACACCCCTTGCCTCACTGTCCTTCCGCCCCCTCGGTTGCGCTGTCCGCCGGACGTACGAGCAGCCGGTAGCGCAGCGGCGACACGAGGGGCTGCGTCGCGCCCCCTTCCCGGACCGGGGCGTGCAGGACCACGTACCAGACCCCCTCGTCGCCGCGCCCGAGCGGCAGCACGCCCCGACGCCCCGTCCAGCGCGTGCGCCGGTGCTCGGGCAGCAGCTCGCCCTCGTACAGCTCCGCCGTCACGGCGTCGCCGCGCTCGAGTTCCAGTTCGAGCGCCATCGGAGGCC
>RFJN01000499.1 GCA_003694875.1 Planctomycetota bacterium
CGAGGCCTCGAGTTCCCGCGCGACGAACGCCACCGCCCTCGCATGCAGCGCCGGACCCGTGGCGTGAAACGTCTGCTCCAGTCCGCGGACGAACTGCTCCTCGCGCAGTCGCGACGACAGCCCGGCGCCGAGCCTGCCGATCAATCGCTCGCGCTCCTGCGGCCACCGCAGTGCCACCGCCCCGGGCGAGAAGGCGAACGCAGCGGTGGCACCGTCGTGGGTCCGTTCGTCGCGCAGCACGAACAGCGGCGGGGCCGTCCCCCAGCCCGACTCGGCCGACAACCGGTCGCACACGCCCCGCAGGCTTTCGGGCTCCCAGCCCTCGGCGTCGATCACCACCGCGAGCGGCGGGCGGGTGCGAAGCTGTTCGAACAGCTCCGACGCCTCGATCGGCCGCACGTCGAAGCCGGCCGCCCGGAGGTCGCGTACCACCTCGGCACGCCGGCCTGGATCGTCCGAGACCACTGCAACCGGTAACCGGTGCGCCTGTACCATGCCCGTCCGCTCCTCGGTGCCGGCTGCCGCCGGTGCACGACGTCACGAGCGTGCCGCCCCTCTCCGGCCACTCTAGCCGGAACCGGGGATTCGCGGTAGCCCGCCGCTGCCGTGGGGAGAAATCAGCCGTCGGTCTGCAGCCGCGCGGCCCACTGCGCCGGGTCGAGCACCGGATCGGGCGCTGCCGCCGGAAGCAGTCCATTGTCGATCAGGCGTGCTGCGCCGAGTCGCGCTGCGACGAGGCACACCCCGCGCTCGACGGGGCCGCGCAGCGGCTGCAGCGTCTCGCCGTCGCGCACCACCGCGTACTCGAGCGTGAGACCCGGACACGCCTCGAGGGGGCTGCGCAAGATCCGTTCGAGTCGCTCGGGATCACGCTCCCCCTCGGCGTGCGCACGCTGGGTGGCCTCGATCGCCTGCCACAGCACACACGCACGCTTGCGCTCGTCCGGGCGCAGGTACGCGTTGCGCGACGACATGGCCAGCCCGCCGGGCTCCCGCACCGTGGGGCAGACCACCACCTCGGTCTCGAGATCGAGATCGCGCACCATGCGGCGGATCACCACCGTCTGCTGGTAGTCCTTGCGACCGAGAAACAGCTGCGCGGGCCGCAGCACGTTGAGCAGTTTCAGCACCACCGTGAGCACGCCCCGGAAGTGGGTCGGCCGCGCCGCGCCCTCGAGATCGAGCGCCGGCCCCTCCTGCACGACGTAGCTGCAGTGATCGGGCGCGTACATGTCCTCGACCTCGGCGAACCAGCTCACGTCCGCCCCCGCCGCGGCGAGCCGTGCGGCATCCCCCTCGCGGTCGCGCGGATAGCGCTCGAAGTCCTCGCCCGGCCCGAACTGCAGCGGGTTGACGAACACACTCGCCACGACGGTGTCGCACGAACGCCGCGCCCGCTCGACGAGCGAGAGGTGGCCCGCGTGCAGCGCCCCCATGGTCGGCACGAAACCGATCCGTCCGCCGCGCGACGCCACCTCGTCGCGCAGCGCCCGCACCTGTTGTCTGGTCGTGACGATCCGCATGGCGCTCATGGTAGAGGCGCTCCGGCCCCGATCAAGGTGCAGCCGGCGGCGGCGCCGCCCCCTCGAGCGCCGCGAGCAGTTCGCGCACCGTGCGCCCCGTGCCGGGCACCACCAGCGCGGGCGCGAGTTCGCACAGCGGCTCGAGCACGAAGCGACGCACGTGCAACCGCGGATGCGGCACGGTGAGCGTCGGCGCGCGCACGGTCCGCTGCCCGTACAGCAGCAGATCGAGATCGATCGGCCGCGGCCCCCAGCGCACCTCCCGGCTGCGGTCGCGCCCGAGTTCCCTCTCGATCCGCTGGAGCACGGCGAGCAGCGCCTCGGGCTCGAGCACCGTCTGGCACTGCAGCACCGCGTTGAGGTACGCGGGCTGTCCGGGCGGACCGCCCACCGGCGCGGTCTCTCGCACACGCGATCGTCGCAGCTTCGCAATCCCCGGGCTCGCGGCGAGACGTTCGCACGCCCGCTCGATCAACCGCTCGCGGTCGCCGAGGTTGCTTCCCAGCCCGATCCAGGCGCGCTCCGCTGCGCTCACCGCACCGGCTCCGTCCCCGCGGTCGCGGCGCGTCGACGCCGCCGCAGCACAAGCCCCACGGGCCCCGAGATCGCATAGCCGGTGAACGCGAGCGCCAGCGCCACCTCCGGCAGGATCGCCACCGCCACGATCAGCACGATCACCATCCGCGCGATCGCCCCGGGTGAGCGTCGCCCCCGGAGATAGCGGTTGCCCACGTGCACGTACGGCACCTGGCTCACCATGAGCCACGCACCGGCGAGCGCGACGAACGGCAACAGATACGGGATCGCACCGGCGAGCCCCTCCACCCAGCCTTCGGGCACCCAGCGCAGCACCGCGCGCTCGCTCTGCAGAAAGCGCATGAGCAGCACCGGCGCCACGATGGCGCCCGCAGCCGCCGGCGAGGGCAGGCCCTTGAACTGCAGGTGCGCCGACTCGTCCGGATCGTTCTCGACGTTGAAGCGAGCGAGCCGCAGCACCGCCCCCGAGGCGAACGCGAGCCCGAACAGCCAGCTCAGCCGCCACCACAGCGCCGAGGTGATCGCGCTCGCGTTCAGCATGGCGACCATGAGTGCGGGCGCGACGCCGAAGGTGACCGCGTCGCACAGCGAGTCGAGCTCCCCCCCGAACTCGCCCGCACTGCCCGTCATGCGCGCAAGTCGCCCGTCGACCCCGTCGAACAGCATGCCGAGCAGCACGAGCCACGCCGCGTGGGTAAGGTTCTCCGGATTGAGAATCGTGAGGGTCTGCGCGTCGTAGCGCAGCGCGGCGATCTGCACGATCGCGGCGAAACCGCACACGAAGTTGGACATGGTCGCGAGCGTCGGCAGCAC
>RFJN01000500.1 GCA_003694875.1 Planctomycetota bacterium
GCGCACGAGGGTGCGCCAGCGTCGGGCGCTCGCGCGGCTCGGCGGGCTGCTGTGCGGCGTCGGGCTCGGGCTGTGGCTGCTGTGGCTCGGCGGCGGGCTGGTCGCGTCGCGCCGGATCGACGGTACCGCGTTCGAGGCCTCGCGCCGGATCGCGGCGGCGGGGGCCGGGTGGGCCGCGGCCGGTTCGCGGTTGACGGGCCCCAGCCGGCCGGCGGCGGAGGATGCCACAGGCGCGAGGTCGGCGGCGGTCCGTCGGCAGGCGCCTGGCCGGAGCGCGGCGGCCGCGGCGGACGCGGGTGACGGGCTCCGGGTGCACGGGCGGGTGTTCGACGCCGAGAGCGATCGGCCGCTTCCGGGCGCCATGGTGTACGCCGTGGCGTTCGATCGGATCGGGGCGCGCTGGCATGGCGGCTCGAGCCCGCTCGCCCGCACCGACTCCGCGGGGCGGTTCTCGTTCGTGCGTCCCGATCGCGGCCGTGCGCTCGGTCCCGTGCTGCTGCAGCTCTTCGTGCGGCAGCCCGGATACGAGCCGCTGCTGGTGCTGATCGGAGAGGAGGTCGCTTCCGCGGAACTGCCCGTACCGTTGCGTCCGGGGGGTGGATTCGCGGTGGTGGGTCACGTGGAGGACGCCGAGACGGGCGCGCGGCTGCCCGATGTGCCCGTCCGGCTCGTGCTGTGGTCGTTCCGCCCTTCGGGGCAACTCGATGGCCTGCCCGCGGTGCGCTCGCTGCAGCCCTGGCCGTATGCGATCGATCTGCGCACCGGACCGCGTGGCGAACTCGCGGTGGACGGGCTGCCGCAGGGCTGGGTGCAGCTCGTCTCGCGGGATCCGAGCTGGCACGACGATCCCGACGGCTGGGATCTCGTGCCGTGCGGTCGCCGGCGGGATCGCGAGGTGCGCTGGCAGCTCGCGGGCCCCGGGCGGCCGGCGCCGGTGCGGCTGCGCTGCTCGGAGAGAATCCTAGGGCGCCTGCCGCCCGGCATGCCGCTGCCGCCGTTGCGGGTCCGGGCGCGCGTGCCGCTGCCGGACGGGACGATCGTACATTTTGGAGGCAAGAACCCGACCGACGCGAGCTGGGGCAAGAGCGTCGTCACCGGCGGGCGTCTCGAGATCTACCACCCGGTCTTTCCACAGCCACGGGTGACGCTGCGGCTGTTCGTCGGGCGTCGGCGACTCGTGGATGCCGCCGGGCGCGAGGCGTTCGAGCTGCTTCGCGGCCCGGCGGGCAACGATCTCGGCGAGCTGCTGCTCGCGCCCTAGCAGCGCTCGCTTCGCGGCGTTCAGCCGAGTGCGGTCGCGTTGGCGGGTGTCGGGGCGAACCGCGGTGCGCGCTCCGGCCGGCTCCGGCTCGTCACCACCCACTCCACCGCGACGCGCAGCACGTCCGCGGCGGTGTCGAGCCGCAGCTTGCTGCGGATGTTGTCGCGGTGGGTGGCGACGGTGCGCGGGCTGACGAACAGCCGGCGTCCGATCTGCTTGACCGACAGACCGTTCCCGAGCAGCCACAGCACCTCGCGCTCGCGCTTGCTGAGGGTGGCGAACGTCTCCGCGTCCGGACCGGTTGCCGACGGGGCGTTCCAGCTGCCCGGCGGCGAGAGACGTCCGGCTGCAGCCGCCCGTTCGAGCACCTGCACCGGCACGTACGCCATGCCCCGGTGCAGCCACGCCACCGCGGCCACGAGTTGCTCGAGCGTCGCACCGCGATCGAGCACGCCGTGGATCCCCTCGCCGAGCGCACGCTCGGTCTCCCCACGGTCGGCGCGTCCGGGCACCCACAGCGTCCTGGCGTCGGCGTTCTGCCGACGCACCTCCGCGATCAGCGACCCGAGTTCGAGGCTCGGGATCGAGGCGTCGAAGATCACCACGTCGCGGCGTACCGCCGCCCGCTGCGAGACGAGGCGGGCCGGATTCGTGCCGGCGGCGCGGATCGGCTGCACGTGCTGCGCCGAGAGCAGGCGCGCCATCCCGTCGCGCCCGAGCGCCTGCTCGCCCACCACGAGCACCGAGATCGGCTCGACACGCGTTCCCTTGCCGTGCAGGCTCTTTCCCTTCGTTCCCAATCGAACCATCGCAACGCTCCTCCCCACGGGTCTGTGATCGACGACTGTGAACGGGCGTCCGTTCACGCCCCGAACGACCCCGGAGAGGGCTGCGTCCATCCAGAAAAATCGGATTTTCTCAAGGGTTTGCTGAGTAAGGCGTTCGGGTGTGGCGAGGCGGGTTCGCGCCGGCCTCGTGCGCTACAATGCGGCCCATGTCCGGGTCGAGACGAGCAACGGGTGAGGAGCGGGGCCGCGTCGGAGGGCCCCGGCCGCTTCTCGCCGATCGAGGCTTCGGGCGTCGTGGGGCGGGTCTGCGCTGGACGGTGCTGACGCTGCTCGGCACGTTGATCCTGCGGCTCATGGGCTTCCGCCTCGCGGGCCGCTTCCCGCGCGAGCGCAAGGTGGTGGTGATCGGCGCTCCGCACACCTCGAACTGGGACTTCCTGCCCGCGATCGGTTGCAAGTGGGCGCTCGCGCTGCCGACCTGCTATCTGATCAAGCACACGCTCGTGCGCGGACCGCTCGGCTGGCTGCTGCGCGCCACGGGTGCGATCCCGGTCGACCGTTCGCAGCCCGGCGGCGTGATCGAGCAACTCGTGCGCACCTTCGAGACGCGCGAGCAACTCGTGCTCGCGATCGCGCCCGAGGGCACGCGGTCGTGGCGTCCTGTGTGGAAGAGCGGCTTCTACCGGATCGCACAGGCGGCCGGTGTGCCGATCGTGTGCTGCGCGTTCGACTACCGGCACCGCCGGCTCGTGTTCAGCGAACCGATCGAGCCCACCGGGAAGCCGCGGGCCGACATGGACCGGATCCGCGCGTTCTACCGGGGGGTGGAGGGCCGCCGCCCCGAGAAGGCGGGGCCGGTCCGGCTGCGGATCGAGAGCGAGAACCACGGCGGCGAGGCGCAGCGCTGATGGCGACGGCACGCGAGCCGGATTGCCGCTTCTGCGCGATCGTGCGCGGCGAGGCGCCCGCTGCGCGGGTGTACGAGGACGCGCACACCGTGGCGTTCCTCGACCGGCGGCCGCTGTTTCCGGGCCACGTGCTCTTGGTGCCGCGGCGGCACGTCGCCACCCTGCCGGAGGTGTCCGATCGAGTGCTCGGCCCGCTGTTTCGCGCGGTGCGCCGTCTCGCCGACGCGGTGCCGCGCGCCCTCGAGGCCGAGGGCAGCTTCGTTGCGATCAACAACCGCGTGAGCCAGAGCGTGCCGCACCTGCACGTGCACGTGGTGCCGCGACGACGCGGCGACGGGCTGCGCGGCTTCTTCTGGCCGCGCACACGCTATCGCGACGAGGCGCACATGCACGAGGTGGCGGCGCGCATCCGCGCGGTGCTCACCGAGGGCGATTGACGCCGGCGCGCCGCGGGGTCAGCGCCACAGACCGTAGCTGCGCCCGAGCCAGTAGGGCTGCAGCAGATCGACGCCCGGATACTGGCGCTCGCCGTTGCCGCCGCCCACGAGCCGGAACGGATCGCGCTGCCACATGAAGTCGGAGTAGCGGCGCTTCTCGACCGGGATCGGGTAGCGCGCGACCTCCACCGGTGTCGGCGGCTGGGGCGGAATCGTGCTGGGGCGGGGCTGTCCGAGGCCCGCCGAGGTGTACATCACGGTGGGAATGCTCGGATCGCCGCGCAGATCGACCGCGTGCTCGCGCCGGTCGCGCAGCGTCCACGCCTCGAGTTCCCCGCGCACCTGCGGTCCCCACGTGGCGGCAGCGGCCGGCACGCACGCCGCGTAGACCCCGTCGAACCAGGCGTTGAGATGATGGCCGGTCGCCTCGCGCAGGATCTCGAGGTCCTCGATCACGTCGCGGTAGCGCGCGGGCTCGGTCTCGGTCGAGGCGCAGATCATCACCGCGTCGTGACCCAGATTGAACTTGAAGTAGCTCTCGAGCGGCTCGCTCGCGCTCAGCCAGCTGCCGAGCCACAGGATCCCGCTCAGCCCCTCGTAGCGTTGTCGCAGTGCGTCAAACCGCTGCGGGTCGGCGAGGTGTCCCGCGCGCACCGCGGCCCACGTCTGCAGCGGACTGAAGGCGTAGCGGGCGCGGGCGGGGGTGAGCCCGTCCGCA
>RFJN01000501.1 GCA_003694875.1 Planctomycetota bacterium
CGTACTTTTCCGGCCCCCGCATGGCAAACGCGATGTAGCCGAGGTTGAGCAGGATCAGCGCGGTGAGCACGAACGGGCGCCGGTTCTTGAGGAAGCCGATGTTCGGGTTCGCGAGCACCCGCAGGTAGTTGGGACGGGTGTACCAGCCGCGCGCGAGCATGAGTTCGAAGAAGGCGCGGGTGACCCACAGCGCGGTGAACAGCGAGGACACGATGCCGATCATGAGCGTGATCGCGAAGCCGCGGATCGGCCCTGTGCCCACGGTGTAGAGGATGATCGCGGTCAGCACCGTCGTGACGTTCGAGTCGAGGATGGCGCTGAACGCGTGGCGGAAGCCCGCCGCGACCGCCTCCCCGATGGGCACCCCCCGGTCGAACTCCTCGCGGATCCGTTCGTTGATCAGGATGTTGGCGTCGACCGCCATGCCCATGACCAGCACGATACCGGCGATGCCGGGCAGCGTCAGCGTGGCGCCGAGCAGCTTCATGGTGCCGAACAGGATGATCAGGTTCAGCACGAGCGCGACGTTCGCCACCATGCCCGCGCCGCGATAGAACACGAACATGAACAGGAAGGTGAGGATCACGGCGGTGACGACCGCGAACATGCCGCGGCGGATCGAGTCCTCGCCAAGCGTCGGGGCGATCGTGTCCTCGCTCGCGAGCACGGGCTTGGCCGGCAGCGCCCCGGAGCGCAGCACCGTCACGAGGGTGTCGACCTCCTGCTTGGTGAAGCTGCCGGTGATCTGGCCGCGGTCGGAGATGGTGCTGCGGATCTTGGGTGCGGAGACCACCACACCGTCGAGCACGATCGCCATGGCGCGGCCCACGTTGCGCTCGGTCGTCTCGGCGAGCTTGGCCGCTCCCTCCGGCTTCATGTAGAACGCGACCGCGGGCGCCCCGAACTGGTCGCGATCGGGATCGGCCCCCTCGAGGTACTTGCCGGGCACCGCGTCGTCGTTCTCGAGCAGGATCGGGAACGACTCGATCACCCGGCCGGTGGTCTTCTCGCGGATCTCGTAGGTGGCGACGTCGTAGGGCTCCTCGTCGGGGTAGTACTCGCCCCGGTCCTTGCGCTCGAGCACGTCCTGGATGAGCTCGAGGATCTCCGGGTCGGTCCGGTGCAGCCGCACCCAGTCGTCGCTCTCGCTGCGGTACACGATCTTGAACCAGAGGTTGCCCGAGGTCCGGATCGCGTCCTTGATCTGTTCGGCGCGCGTCGAGGAGACCCCCGGCAGCTGGATCATGATCGAGTAGTCGCCCACCGGACGGATTGTCATCTCGGCGAGCCCGAGCGAGTCGAGCCGCCGCGACAGGATGTCGGCGGTGGACTTGGTCAGGGCAGGGCTGCGACGCTCGGGCGGAATGCCGCTGAGATCGAGGTCGTAGCGCAGCTCGGTCCCGCCCGCGAGGTCGATCCCGAGTGTCTGGGGAAACGCGAAGACGAAGGAGAGGAAGATCGCCGTGATCACGGCGATGACGGCAAACTTCCAGCGCTGTAGCTGCATGGGCCGAGCCCCTCGTGCATGCGCCGCCCGGCCTGCGATCCGCGCGGCGCGTCGGCTATTTGGCGTCCTTGCTGTCCGACGAGCCGTCGTCGTTCACGATCGCGGCGATCGCGTTGCGGCTCACCCGGATGCGAACGTTGTTGGCCTCGTCGACCTTGAGCGTGACCTCGCCGTCGCGCACGTTCGTGACCACCCCATGGATACCGCCGGAGGTCACCACGCGGTCGTTCTTCTTGAGCCGCGCGAGCATGGCCTCGCGCTCCTTCTGCTGCTTCTGCTGCGGACGGATCAGCAGGAACCAGAAGATCGCGAAGATCGCGATCCAGGGCAGCAGCTGGAACCAGAACGGCGGCGCCTTCGGCTTGCCGGCGGCCGCGGCCTGCTCCTGCGCCGCCGCCACGAGCGGCAGGAGCGCCACCGCCGAGCCGCCGATCCACAGCCCCGCGAACCGGACCGCCACGCTGCCCGCTGCCTCGCTCTGTGCCACGGAGATCTCCCCTCGTTGCCGTCGTCTGCGCACCGCAACCGCGCGACCGCGACCGGTCACACGTCCCCGTTCCCGTACTCGACGTCACCGGGATGCAGGCGCTGCGGAACGCGCCACGAAGCGCCGGATTATAGCCCCGGCCCCCGCGGGGTCAAGGAGGGCGGCCGTCCGCGGCACCCCGACGCCACGGGACACCATCCGACGACGGCGCGGCCGGTTCGGCTTCGGCGGGCAGCGACGCGTTCCTCGAGCCTCTCGCCGCGGGGCGGTCGCCCTAGCGCTGGATCTCGGTACCTCCGAGGTCGAGATCCGCACTCAACTTGCCTTCCAGGACGCGAACTCGATCGCGGTGAAACTCGAGCGTCGCCTCGCCACGGAACGTCTTCGCACGCTCCCCGAAGTCGGTACGCGGATTGTTGCGCAGTCGCGCGTCGGTCGCGTGCAGTTCGAGCCGCAGCTGGGCGCGCCCCGCCTCGCGTTCCTCGAGCCGGCCCGACTCGGTGAGGGTGAACAGGTCGGTCTCGCCCTGGATCACCGAGGTCTCGTTCGGATCGATCGCGAGTTCGAGGTTGTTGACCCGGGCTCGTGGCCCGACGACCCGGAAATCGAGCGTGGTTCGCGTACCGCCGACCCGCAAGCCTTCGGGTCCGAACGTGATGCCGTCTGCCACGGCCGTGAGCGAGGAGCCCTCACCGAGTTCCAGTTCGATCTTGCCCTCGTGAATCCGACCCCGTTGGACGCCGAGTTTCACGGACAACTCGCCGTCGCGGATCTCCACACCTCGCTCCGGATCGAGCCCGATCCGCGCCCGTCCCACCGCAAGCGCCTCGCCGTCGAACACGAACCGCCCTTGCCGCGCTTGCACGAGCGACCCGTCGACGCCGAGCCCCATGTGCAGATCGAGTTCGCCGTCGCGCACCCGCACCTTGTCTCCACGCGCCTCGATCTCCATGTCGCCCACGATCACCGAGTCGGCCGAGCGAATCCGCACCGGAACCGGCGGCCGCCGTGGTCCATGGCCGGCGAGCACCCCGCGTCCCGCGGTCGGCTGCACCTCGAGGTGCACCGGTCCGCGCACCTCGACCGGCTGCCCCGCGCGCTCCTCGATCTGCAGGTCGGCTCCGAGACTCGCGCGTGCCTCCGCCGAACCCGACAGGTCCCCGATCGCGCCCCGCGCGGCGAGCTGGGCCTCGAGATCGGCGCGCAGGCGCCCCTCCACGACACGGCCCGCCTCGGTCCAGCGCACCGTCGCCTGTCCGCGCACCTCCTTGTCGCTCGCCGCGCCGTCGGTGTGCAGCCGCACCCCGTTGCGAAGTTCGAGCACGTCCGCGTCCTTGACGTCGACCCGAACCCGGGACCGAAGCTCGCCACGCGGAGCGCCGTCCGGGGCGAGACCGAGCCGGCCGTCGAGTCGGACGTCGGCGTCCGCGACCGCGCTGTGCAACGTTGCCTCGGCCCCGATCACGAACCGTCCCGTATCGTCGACGTCCGCGGTCCCCCGAATCTCCACCCGCGCATCTCCGGGTTCGCATCCCGCGATCACGACCGACCGGTCCCCCACCACGAGGGTGTTCTGCTCGCTCTGGAGCCGCACTTCGAAGCGGCCCGGCTCGAGCACCGGTCCGAGTCCCTCGAGCAGCCGATCCGGCCGCAGCCCTCCCGCACGAACGCGCGGCCGCGGACGCGCTGCTGCGGCCCGAGCGCCCGGCGCCGCTGCGGCAGCGGCGGGACGCGGCGCGCCACCCGCGGCGGCGGCAGCATCGGCACGCCCCGCGCCGGCGCCGGTTGCCGGACGTCTCGTCTCGCCACCGAGCAACCGCTTGAGGTCGAACGAGGCGTCGGGACGCTCGCCGGCGGGGATCAGCCCGTCGAGGTCGCGGTCGAGGCCGAACGGACCGTCGATCTTGCCGTCGACGTGCAGCTTGCCGTCCGGTCCCGCGGCGATCGAGCGGACGTTCACATCGACGAGGGCGTCGGCGACCTCCTCCCAGCTCTTGTCGATCACCGCCCCCGGGTTGGCGATCGAGACCTCGTGGGAGAAGCGCAACCGCACGTCGGTGAGCCGCGGTCCGTTCTCGCCCGCTGCGATGCGGCCCTCGAGACGCAGGGTGGTGTCGCGCTTGACGTCGAGGATCAGCGGTTCGTCACCGCCGACGTCGATCCGGTGCCGGCCCGCCTTGAGCGACCACTCGAACTCGGCCGTCCCTCCGCGTACCGCGTCGAGGTCGATCGGTCCGAGTTCGGGCGCCGCCTCGGGCGCGAGCGCCGCCTCGACCCGACCGCGCAGCGCCGCACTGCCCACCCCGTTCTCGAGCCGCATGGCGGCGCCGTCGCGGACCGCCGGTGCGGCGGCCGCCTCGCTGCTCGCCGCCGGCTGCGCGCTCTCGGCGTGCGCGGCAGAAGCGCCGACCGCCCCCGTCTCGTGCAGCCCGCCGCCTCCGACCCCCGCGCCCGTGATCGACACCGCTGCCGCCCTCCCGATCCGCAACCTTCGCTTCAGTATAGAG
>RFJN01000502.1 GCA_003694875.1 Planctomycetota bacterium
GGAGTGGCTCGGGCGCCGGCGAGGCGGGCGCTGCGCAGGCGGGGGCCGGGCGGGAACGCGACTCCGGTGAGGGGGCCCGCGAGGGCGAGCCCGGGAGCGAGGCCGGAGCGACACGGGAACGAGACGGCGAGGAGGGCGAGACCGGCCGGGCGCGAGAAGAGGCGCTCGCCGAGGCGCTCGAGGCGCTCGAGCGAAGCGTCCGCCAGGCGCAGGCGCAGGGCGTGCTGCCCGAGCTGCCGCCCGAGCTCGCACGCCAGCTCGCCGAGCTGCGCTCTCGCGCGGGGGTGCAGCCGGCTCCGGGCGGCGTTGCGCCCCCGCTCGATCCGCAGCAGCTCGCCGAGGCGATCGAGCGGCTGCGCGAGCTTCTCGAGCAGGGCGCCGAACTCCAGGGCCAGCCGGGCTCCGGTCCCGCAGGGGTGAGCACCACGGCGATTGCGGTGCCCGGCGCGGGCCAGGCCGGGGGCGAGGGGGACGACTCGCAGCTCTCCTCGGGCGAGAGCCAGGCCGGCTCCGGCGGTGTGACGCGCGGTCCGGGCGCGGCACCGCTCGAGGACTGGCTCGGGCTGGAGGATCCGGACCGACCGCAGGGGGCGCTGCTGCCGTTGCCGCGGGGGGCCTTGCCGCCGCGCGGGGGCCAGACGCTGTGGCGCGGCCGCGGCGAGCCGCAAGCGCGACCCGAACAGCCGCAGGGGCCGGGACACGCGGCGCAGCCCGGCGCGGGGGTGCGGGCGAGTCGATACGAACGGCTCTCGCCGCGGCAGCGGGAGGTGTTGCGGCGATTCTTCGGAGCGTCCGCTCCCCGCTGAGCGACGCAGGGGATCCGAACGGAGTGTACGGGAGGAAGCACATGGCAGCGCAAGGGGAGGGGAGCGCCGAGGCGCTCATGGCGCCGGAGCGGGTGGAGCGCGGACGCGCGCTGCTCGAGCGGCTGCGGGACGGGCTCGGTCGCGTGATCCTGGGGCAGCCGGAGCTGATCGATCTCACGGTGATCGCGCTCGCCGCGCGCGGGCACGTGCTGCTCGAGGGCCTGCCGGGGCTCGGCAAGACGCAGCTCGTGCGCTCGCTCGCCGACCTGCTCGGGCTCGCGTTTCGTCGCGTGCAGTTCACCCCGGACCTTCTGCCGAGCGACATCACCGGCGGTCCGATCCTCGAGGAGCGCGACGGGCGACGCCAGTTCGTGTTCCACCCGGGACCGCTGTTCGCCAACGTGGTGCTCGCCGACGAGATCAACCGCGCCTCGCCCAAGACACAGTCGGCGCTGCTCGAGGCGATGCAGGAGCGACGGGTGACCGCGCTCGGCGAGAGCCACGCGCTGCCCGATCCGTTCTTCGTCCTCGCCACCCAGAACCCGATCGAGCTCGAGGGAACCTACCCGCTGCCCGAGGCGCAGCTCGACCGCTTCCTGTTCAAGGTCGAGGTGGGGCGGGTGGCGCCGGAGGTGCTCGAGACGATCATCCGCGAGCGGCGTCGCGGCACGCCGCCGCCGGTGGAGCGCGCGCTCGACGGCGAGGAACTCGCGGAGCTGTTCGCCACGGTCGACGCGGTCTACCTGCCGGCGGCGGTGGCGCGCTACGTGGCGCGGCTCGTCGAGGCGAGCCACCCCGCGAGCCCGTCGTGTCCCGCCCCGGTGCGCGGCTGGGTGCGCTACGGGGCGTCGCCGCGCGCGGCGATCGCGATCGCGGAGGCGGCGCGCGCGGCGGCGCTGCTCGCGGGGCGGCCGAACGTGGACTTCGACGACGTGGCGCGGGTGGCGCCGAGCGCCTTGGCACACCGGCTGGTGCTGCAGCACGCCGCGCGGCTCGAGGACGTCTCGGCGCGCGAGGTGGTGCGCACCCTGCTCGACGCGGTGCCGGTCGTGCCGGACGCGCTGCCGGAGGTGGTGGCATGAGCAGGCGCGGGGGCGTGAAACGAGGCGCGGCCCTGCTCCTCGCCGCTCTCCTCGCCGGCGCGGCCGCGCGGGCCCAGGACGGGGCGGACGAGGCGCCGGTGCGCGACGTCCGCGTAATCGTCGATGACGAGGGCCGCCCGATCGCCGAGCTGGGCATGTTGCCGACCATGGCCGACGGGCGGCCCGCGGGACGGGGCAACCAGCCCTGGGGCTTCGAGCTGCGCGTGCGCGAACCCGGGCGCTACCGCACCGTCGAGGTGGAGTTGGAGCTTTCCCAGCGGCTTGCTCCCTTCCCAGCGAGCCGTCTGGTTGGATCGATCGCTGGCGCGCAGCGGGTGTCGATACGCGGCAGACGGCCGCTCGAGGCGGGCGGCGTCTGCAGCTTCGTGTGGCTCGTTCCGTTGAGTGGTCGCGAGTCCTTCAGCGAGGTGGAGCATTTGAGGCTTCGTCTCGACGGTGTGGCGACCGCGGAGAGGCTCGGGATCCGGCTTCGCCCGTTCACGGGCGAGAGCCGGCCTCTTGCCGGCGTGCTGGCCTCCGGCCGTGCGGAGGCGGGGGGCACGCTGGCTCGGTTGAAAGTATCGCTCCCCGAAGTGTGGCAGCCCGAGGGGAGATACTTCCCGGCGCGATACCTTTCGCTGCCTCGGTTCTCCCGCATCTGGCCGCAGGCGATCGTGCACTGGTCTGCGCTGAATCTGGTGCGATTCCTCGCCTACGTCCCGCCCTCGGGACGCTCCGACCC
>RFJN01000503.1 GCA_003694875.1 Planctomycetota bacterium
CGAGCTGCTCAAGATCATCGCGCGGCTGGAGCGCGAGAACGCCAAGTTGCGTGCGTTCAACGCAGAGCTTGAGCGCAAGGCCGCGAAGCAGGAAGCCGAGATGGCGAAGCTGCTGAAGCGGCTGGAGGCGGCGGAGCGTGCCAGCAAGCGGCAGGCAGCTCCGTTCCGGAAGACAAACCGCAAGGCTGGCGAGAAACGCAGCAAGCGGCCGGGGCGCAAGTCCGGGAAGGGGAAGTGGTGCACGCGCCAGAAGCCGGAACGGGTGGACGAGGTGCTCGAGGCACCGTTGCCCGAGTCCTGCCCCGACTGCGGCGGCGGGGTGCAGAAGGAGCGCACGGCCGAGCAGTTCCAGCTCGAGTTGCCCCCGATCGAGCCGGTGGTGCGGAAGTTCTAGATCGCGATCGGCAAGTGCACCTGCTGCGGGAAGCGGATCCAGGGCCGACATGAGCTGCAGTCCTCGGACGCGCTCGGTGCCGCAGCGGTCCAGATCGGTCCGAACGCGCTTAGTCTCGCTGCGCTGCTCAACAAGCAGTGCGGCTGCTCGTGGGGGCGGATCGCCAACCTGTTCGGCCGCGTGTTCAACCTCAAGGTCACGGCCAGCGCGCTGTGCCGAGCGGCCGTCGAGCGCCTCGGTCCCCGAACGAACGAGATCTACCAGAAGCTGATCACCCAGTTGCGCGACAGCGGCGTGGTGCACGTCGACGAGACGAGCTGGCGAGTCGACGGTGTCAACAACTGGTTGTGGGTGTTCACCAACGACGAGACGACCGTGTACGCGATCGCGCCGAGTCGCGGCGCGGAGGTCGCGTTCGCGGTCCTCGGGAAGGACTACGCCGGCCTCCTTGGACGCGACGGCTGGTCGGTGTACCGGAAGTTCCAGCGCGCCCGCCACCAGACCTGCCTCGCGTACCTCTTCAAGCGGATCAAGGGGATCCTCGAGGAGGCCAAGCGGGGGCAGGCCCGCTACCCCCGCAAGGTCCGGCGTCTGCTCAAGCGCGCGCTGGAGCTTCGCGACCGGCGCCAGAGCTACACCCCCCACGGCTTCGCCGTCCAGGGCGGCAAGCTGCTCGCCGAACTCGCCCGGATCCTCCGCTGGAAGCCGCGATACGATCCCAACCGCCGCCTCGCGAACCACCTGAAGCGCGAGGCCGACGCGATCCTGACGTTCCTCTTCCACCCCGAGATCGAGGCCACCAACTGGCCAGCCGAACAGGCCATCCGCCCCGCGGTGGTCAACCGCAAGATCTCGGGAGGCAACCGGTCGGTCTCCGGTGCGCGCGCTCAGGCCATGATCACCAGCCTCATCGCCACCTGCACCAAGCGCGGCATCGACATCCTGAAGGTGTTCCGCGACATCTTCCGCGGCATCCAGCCCACCATCGGCCCGCCCGTCGCGGCCTGACCCCCACCGCACACGCTCTCGTCTCCGAAGCACGGCCGCCTCACGCCTCCTGAGAGCGGACGCGGTAAACTGTTACGTCGTATCTAGACAATAGAGGACCAGGCGGTCGCCAGAATATCGTCGAAACTGACGCCCCTTCTCATCCTCCTGATGCGACGACACGCGTCGGCCTGACAGCACTGTCGCGTGCGCCCGATCGGAGCAGCCCTCCATTCGGAATCCACAAACCCGCCGCATCTATCCTTCACCTACTCTGCCCGCAACAACACGCCACTCGGTCTCGCTGTCTGTAAGCGCGCCGCGCTGTGCCCCCTCAAACCGGGTAGGCGCATGATCGAGCCCGGCGAATCAGCGGTACCGCACGCCGACGCCTATTCCACAGACGCGAAACGGATCCGGCCGTTGCAACAGCAGCGAACTTCCGGCACGCGCGTGGGAGTGACACGGACAACCAGGTGGCGTTCGGCGCCAGCAAGTCGTTGGCGAACGGTGGTGTCTTGGCCGAAATGCCGACGCTACACGGCTTGTGGCGGGAGCTTCTGGCCGCCATCCACGGGAGCGGGAGCTGACGAGGTTTCCGCAGCCCGGTCCGGGATCGGAGGCTGCGCGAGCGCGAGCCGCCGGTCGATCCGGAACAGGTGGCGTTCGATCTGCACCTGACAGAGCGCCCTCTGCGCCTCGAGACGCAACGCTGCGCCCTTCGCATAACCGATCGAGTAGCCGATCCAGAGACCGATCAGAGCCAGCACGAGCAAGGCCGGAGACGGCTCCGCGTTCGTCGGACGCTGTTGCAACAGCAACGAGCCGGTCGCCAGCAGCACGTACGCCAAGACACCGAGCAGCAGCCCCAGAAAGCCGTACGACCATGCCAGCCGCCGCGCCCGTCGATACAGCCCCTCTGCATACTCCCTGAGTACCCTCGGATCGTACTCGACCATGCCCAGTCCTCCTGTCCGAACTTCGCCCTCGACATGGGCTTCCACCAGCCCGACGCCTGACTTCCATCCACCGCACGCATCGAGCCAGACGGTCACGTGACGAACGTCGCAAGACGCAACGAACCACTCCCGGCCCGGTCGCCACGACGTCCCGCGGCGCCGACGCGCACGGCCTTCCATCTCAGGAACGCACCGACACGAGAGGTTCTGACGCCCGGTCTCTGGTCCTCGCCGTTGTGAGCGGGTACGCCACGGTTTGCGGGCCGCCCGTCACCGCGCCGCTGTACCCCGAGCCCCCCCGTGCCGATCTACCCTGTGGGGCCGGGCGCGGTCGGCGGGGCGCCGGGAAGGAGGGCTGGGCATGCAACTCGACGCGCTGCTGCACAAGGCGGGACTGCCCGCCACCGGATGCCACGTCGAGATCCGACGGATCTGCTTCGACAGCCGCAAGGTCCGCCACGGCGACCTCTTCGTCGCCATCGACGGCGTCGCGCTCGACGGCCACCGCTTCATCGGCGACGCCTGCCGCAACGGTGCGGTCGCCATCGTCGCCTCCCGGCCCGTGCCCGCACCTCCGCCCGTCGTCGTCGTCCCCGATACCCGACGCGCGCTGTCCGCACTCGCCGACGCCTGGTTCGACCACCCCGCTCGACAACTCCAGATCACCGGCATCACCGGCACCAAGGGCAAGACCACCACCAGCTACCTGCTGCGATCGATCCTCGAGACCGCCGGACGCCGCACCGGCCTGCTCGGAACCATCGCCTGCGAACTGCTCGACACCTCCCTGCCCGCCCACACCACCAC
>RFJN01000097.1 GCA_003694875.1 Planctomycetota bacterium
ACCGGGGGGCACGAGACCGCCGGCGCAGCGCGTCGCGTGCTAAGCGAAAGAGACACGACCATGCACGACGCCCCACACCCGGACGACTCGGCGCCGTCCCCGAACGCGAGCGAACGGCTCGCCGAGCGGACACAGGAACTCGAGCGCAGGTTGCGCGAGACCGAACGGCTGTCCACGATCGGAGAACTCGCCGCCCGTATCGCCCACGAGATCCGCAATCCGCTCGCCGGCATCGCCGGCGCGGTGCAGGTCCTCGCACGCGACTTTCCCCCCGGCAGTCGCAAGGCGGCGACCGCCCGCGAGATCCTGCGCGAGGTCAAGCGGCTCGACGCCTTCATTCGCGAACTGCTCGTGTTCGCACGCCCGGTACGGCCGGTGCGCAAGCCGGTGCCGTTCGAGACACTGCTCGAACGGGCGCGCTCGGTGCTCGACGAGCAGCCGGCGTTTCGCCACATCGCCTGGACCGTGGACGACCGGCTGGCCGGCCGTCCGCTCGATGTCGACCCCGAGCTGTGCGCCTCGGTGCTGCGGCTTCTCGTGCGCAACGCCGCACAGTCGCAGGCGCGGCAGACCGAGGGACGGATCGGGATCGTACGCGAGGCGCGCCCCGACGGCGGGCAGCGGATCTGCATCGAGGACGACGGGCCGGGCTTCCCCGAGGATCCGACCGAACGCGAACGCCTGTTCGAGCCGCTGCACGCCGGGCGCAGCCGGGGCGGCGGGCTCGGTCTCGCGATCGCGCGCAAGATCGTGCAAGGCCATGGCGGGTGCATCGAGGCGCGCAACCGCGCCGGCGGCGGCGGGCAGATCTGCATCGAGCTGCCGCCGGGCCGCTGAACGACCGCTCGCTCAGTCCGCCTCGTGAGCGCCCCACGCCTCGTGCAGCGCGGCGGCGAGCGCACGCTCGTCGAACGGCTTCTCGAGCGCGGGCGTGCCCGCGGCGAGCCGCCCCTGCTCGACGAGCAGATCCGGCGGGTAGGCGGACATGAAGACCGCCGGGAGTCCGGGATAGCGCTCGCGGAGTTCGGTCGCGAGCTGCGGTCCCCCCATGCCGGGCAGCACCATGTCGGTGAGCACGAGATCGAGCGCCGGGCGCTCGCGATCGATCCGCTCGAGCGCCTGTTCGGCGGAACTCGCCTCGATCGCCGCACACCCGAGACCCTCGAGGAACTCCACCGCGGTCATGCGCACGAGCGGCTCGTCCTCCACCACGAGCACCCGCCGTCCGGCCCACGACGCAGCCGGCCTCCGCTCCGCCCCCTGTCCCGCCGTCAGCTGCGCTTCGTCCTCGGGAAGCTGCTGCGCAAGGGGCAGCACGATCCGCACCGTCGTGCCGCGAGCGGGCTCGCTCTCGAGTTCGATGCTGCCACCGAGCTGCCGCACGATGCCGTAGACGGTGGACAGACCGAGCCCGGAGCCCTCGCCCGGCCCCTTCGTGGTGAAGAACGGGTCGAAGGCGTGCGCACGCGTCTCGGGATCCATGCCACAGCCCTCGTCGCGCACCGTGATCTCGACGCATGCGCGCGCCGCGCTGTCCGGCTCCGCCGGGCTCCAGCCCTCGGGCTGCGCCGTGCGCCGCGTGCGCAGCAGCAACCGGCCCCCGCGCGGCATGGCGTCACGCGCGTTGGTCACCAGATTCATGACGATCTGCTGCACGTGCCCCGGCTCCGCGAGCACCCGCGCCCCCGCCGCCTCGAGCTCGATCGCCACCGACACCTCCTCGCCCGCGAGCGAACGGATCAGCCCCGCGCTCGCCTCGATCTCGGCGTCGACCTCCACCGCACGCGCCACCTCGGGCCGGCGACGACTGAACGCGAGCAGCTGGTCGGTCAGCTCGATACCGCGGTCGACCGCGGTCGCGATCTCCTGCACGAACCGGCGCCGCGCGACCGGATCGTCGCGATCGGCCTCCATGAGCGCGGCGCAGCCCCGGATCCCCATGAGCAGGTTCTTGAAGTCGTGCGCAATCCCGGCCGCGAGCCGCCCCACCGCCTCGAGCTTCTGCGCCTGGCGGAACTCGGCCTCGAGCGCGCGCCGCTCGACGAAGTCGCCGAGCTGTGCCGCGAACGCGGCGAGCATCTCCGCCTCCGACTCGCGCAGCGAACGCTCCGGCGGCGCGAACAGCCACAGCGCCCCGCACCGCCCCTTGCGGGTCGCGATCGGCACCGCGACGGCCGACCACGTCCGCCCGCCGCTCTCGAGCCGCGCCCACCACCGCGGTCCCGAACGCGCCTGTCCGAAGGGCGCCTCGGCGCCGGGCGGGAAGCCGAGCGAGGGACCCGAGGCGTCCGCGTGCGGGAAGCCGCCGATCCGCTCGCGCGCCCGCCCCTCGGCGTCGGTCGACCACAGCTCGATCCGGGGCCAGCGCAGCGCGTGCCCGAGCGCCGCGAGTACTTCCCCCTGCGCCTCTTCCAGGGTGCGGGCGTGCTCGAGCGCGCGCGTGATCGCCACCTGCGCCTCGAGCCGGCGTGCGGCCTGCACCCGCTCGCTCACGTCGAGCCCCACCGCGAGCACCCGCCGCACCCCACCGTCGGCGTCGGGCACACCGGTGGCATGCCACTCGATCTCGTGCCGGCGCGCCTGCCCCACCTGCAGCGGCGCGAGTGCGCGGGTGGGCTCGGTTGCTTCGAGCGCGCGCGCGAACGCCGCCCGCGCCGCCTCGCGGCCCTCCGGTGCGAGGAACGTCTCGAACCAGTCGCAGCCTGCCGCCTCGCGCGCCGCCGCTCCACACAGCCGTTCGAAGTGGCGATTGCAGCGCTCGAGCCGACCCGCACGGTCGAGCAGCACCACCACCGCCGGCAGGAGTTCGATCAGACGCTGGGCGAAGTCGCGCTCGCGCCGCAGCGCCTCGCGCACCCGCTCGCGTGCGGTGAGATCGCGCACGAAGGCGGTGAACACGCGCCTCGCACCGCTGCGCACCTCGGTGACCGCGAGTTCGCAGGGAAACCGCGTGCCGTCCTTGCGCAGCCCCTCGACCTCGCGTCCGATCCCGATGATCCGCGCCTGCCCCGTCTCGAGGTAGCGTCGGATGTAGGCGTCGTGCTCTTCGGCCCACGGCGACGGCATGAGCAGCGACACGTTGCGGCCGAGCACCTCGCTCGCGCGGTAGCCGAAGATGCGCTCGGCGGCCGGGTTGAACGAACGGATCCGCCCCTCGACGTCGATCGTGACGATCCCGTCGACCGCGGTCTCGAGAATCGCGGCGAGTTCGGCCGCGCGGTGCTCGGCGTGCTCCGAGGCCGCCGGGGCGGAGGCGTCCGGTTCCATGGGCCGCGATGGTACGCCCGGCGCGACGCCCGGTCCACACCGCCCGCAGCCCGCTGCGGCACACCGGGCGGGCAAGGGCGGCCGGCGGCGGTTGACATCCCGAGCGATCTCTCGCCTATACTCCGGCGACCCGGTCCGGAGGGAGAGCTGTCGCATGGCGGAACACGACCCCCTGCAGTCGCTGCTCGAGGAGTCGCGCACCTTCGAGCCGCCGCCCGCATTCGCGGCACGTGCGCGCGTGGGCAGTTTCGAGGCGTACCGACAGCTCTACGAACGGTCGCTGCGCGAGCCCGAGGCGTTCTGGGCCGAGATCGCCGCCGAACTGCACTGGTTCCACCCGCCCACACGGATCGTGGAGGGCCATGCACCGTCGTTCCGCTGGTTCGCCGACGGTCGTACCAACATCGCCTACAACTGCCTCGACCGCCACCTCGACGGTCCGCGCGCCGACGCGCCGGCCATCATCTGGGAGGGCGAGCCGGGCGATCAGCGGCGGCTCACCTACCGCGAACTGCACGCGCAGGTCTCGCGGTTCGCCAACGCGCTCAAGGACGTGGGCGTGCGCCCGGGAGATCGGGTCTGCATCTACATGCCCATGGTGCCCGAGGCAGCGATCGCCATGCTCGCCTGCGCCCGGATCGGCGCCCCGCATTCGGTGGTGTTCGCCGGCTTCTCGGCAACCGCGCTCGCCGAACGCATCGAAGACGCGGACGCGCGCGTGGTGATCACCGCCGACGGGGGCTGGCGCCGCGGGCAGGTGGTCGAGCTCAAGGCGACGGTGGACGAGGCGCTCGAGCGCTGCCCCGGGGTCGAGACCGTGATCGTGCTCAAGCGCACCGGTGTCGCAGTGCGCATGCAGCCCGGACGCGACCAGTGGTGGCACGAGGTGTTCGACCGCGCCGCGACGGAGTGTCCCGCCGAACCGGTCGACGCCGAGCACCTGCTGTTTCTGCTCTACACCTCCGGCACCACCGGCAAGCCCAAGGGCATCATGCACACCACCGGCGGCTACATGGTGGGCACCTACGCCACGAGCCGCTGGGTGTTCGACCTGCGCGACGACGACGTCTACTGGTGCACCGCCGACGTCGGCTGGATCACCGGCCACAGCTACGTCGTCTACGGGCTGCTGCTCAACGGCGCCACCACGCTCATGTACGAGGGGGCGCCGGACCACCCCGGCCCCGATCGCTTCTGGCAGATCTGCGAGCGGCACGGGGTCACGATCTTCTACACCGCGCCCACCGCGATCCG
>RFJN01000008.1 GCA_003694875.1 Planctomycetota bacterium
ACCGTCGCGCTCGATCTCGAGCCGGTCGGCGACCGCCGCGCGGCCGGCGCCTGCAGCGAGCAGTGCGAGGAACACGAGCGCCGGAAGGGATCGCGAACGTGTCATGGCCACGATCGTAGCGCGCCCCCCGCGTGCGCGCCAGCGACGCGCCGCGGCCCGAACGCCTCAGCCGAGGGCGGCCTGCAGCAGCAGCGAGTCGGTGGGCGTCCCGATCGTCGGACCGCCGGTCTCGCGGCCCGGCTTGAAGTGGAACGTGCCCGACGGCGTGCGCAGCAGATCGAGCGCCACCGGCTCGCCGTAGCGCCCCCCGCAGCACGCGTGCACGATCTGCCCCTCGTGGAAGTGCAGCTCCGCGGTCTCGTCCGGCGGTGCGCCCTCGGGCTGCACCAGCATCACCCCGCTCTTGCGGTGGTTGTGCAGCAGCTGCACCACCTCGACGAGCCGGATCTCGCTGAGATCCCCCGTGAACCCCTCGTCGGCGCTGATGCGGGCTGTCTGTGTCCTTCCGAGCCGCTCGCGTGCGCTCGCGAGCAGCCGCTGGGTCTCCTCGCGATCGAGTTCGCGATAGGTCAGCACGAAGTGGCCGCACCGGATCCGGTCACCGTCGCACAGCGGCCGCCGGATCACACGCTGCTCGTTCACCCACGTGCCGTTCTTGGAGCCCAGATCGCCCACGTGCCACCGCCCGCGTTCCCACACGAGTTCCGCGTGCAGCCGCGAGACGTGCCCGCTCGGCAGACAGATCTCGTTCGACCGGCTGCGGCCGATCCGGACGAGCTGCCCCGGCTCGAGCTCGAACGGCTCGCGCAGCGCGTCGGACACGATGAAGCGGGCGAACACCGGGGTCTCGGGAGCGGGCGGCTCGTCCGCGACAGCCGCCGAGGCGTCCGCGAGCGCTCCCGCCGCGAACTCGGGCGAGAACAGCGTGGTGTCCACAGGCGCCTCGCACTTCGGACACACGAGATCGAACTCGGCCACCTCTGCACCGCAAGCGTGACACCGGCCCACCGCTGTCTCTCCCGTTTCGCGAGGCATGCAGTCCACCTCCATCCTCGCATCGCGGCGGGCCCGCTTCAACGCAGCCGGCCGAGGATGACCTAGGTGCTTCGCACTAGATCGATTCCATCTCCGCCGCGCGCACCTCGGCCCCGAGCACCTCGTGCAGCGCCCCGTTGGTCGCGAGCAGACGACGGCCGTGCAGCCAGTCCTCGCCCTCCCGGTAGCCGGTCACCCGTCCCCCCGCCTCCTGCACGAGCAGCGCCCCGGCGGCGACATCCCAGGGATTGAGTCCCGGCTCCCACATGCCGTCGAAGCGGCCGGCCGCCACGTACGCGAGATCGAGCGCCGCCGAGCCGAGCCGCCGCAGCGCGCGGGTGCGCGGCATGAGCCGGTTCCACGCCGCGAGGTTGGGGAAGCGCTGCTGGTCGTAGGCGAAGCCGGTCACGACCGTCGCGTCGATCAGCTCGGCGGTGTCCGAGACGTGCAGCCGGATCGTGTCGCTGTTGAAGTGCGCGCCCTGGCCGCGCGCGGCGTAGAAGCACTCGTCGATCGCGGGGTTGAACACCACCGCCACCTCGCCGCCTTCGGGGCCGTACAGCGCGATCGAAACGCAGAACAGCGGCAGCCCGTGCACGAAGTTGGTCGTGCCGTCGAGCGGATCCACGTACCAGCGCCAGCCGGTCGCCTGCGATTCGTCGTGCCGCGTCTCCTCCGCCACGATGTGGTGCTCGGGATACCGCATGCCGATCTCGGCCACGATCGTGCGTTCGGCGAGCTCGTCCGCCTCGGTGACGAGGTCGCGGATCCCCTTCTTGCGCAGCCCCGCCGGCGGGCGGCCGATCTGCAGCCGCGGCAGCAGGATCGTGCGGCCCACGCGCCGCGCCAGATCGACGCACCACTCGAGACACGCCCGCCGCTCGCCGTCGTTCATGCGCTCGCCTCCGCCGTCCCGGCGCCGGCCCCGAGGTCGGCGATCCCGGCCTCGAGCGCGGCGATCTCGCGTTCGAGTTCCGCCTCCCGCTCGCGGGTCTGCGCCACCACCTCCGCCGGCGCGCGCTCGACGTACGCCGGATTGGCCAGCTTGCGGCGCACCCCCTCGAGCTGCTTGCGCTTGTGCGCGAGCTGGCCCTCGAGCCGCTCGCGCTCGGCCGCGAGATCGATCAGTCCCTCGAGCGGCACGTACACCTCGAGATCGCGCACCACCTCGGTGGCGCACGCGCGCGGCCGCTCGATCCCGGGACCGATCTCGAGGCTGCCGAGTCGGGCGAGCCGGCGCACCAGCGCCTCCGAGCGCTGCACGATCCCGAGCTGCTCGTGCGCGTCGGCGCCCGCCGCCCCCGTCACGAGTGCGGTGATCGGCTCGGTGGGAGCGATCCGGTAGCGGGCGCGCACGTTGCGCAGCGCGCGCACGAGCCCCGTCAGCAGCCCGAACTGCGCCTCCACCTCGGGATCGATCCAGCGACGCTGCGCCTCGGGCCACGGTGCGGTGATCAGCAGCGGCCGGTCGTGCGCCCCCGTCGCCGCTCCGAGCCGCCCCCACAGCTCCTCGGTGATGAAGGGGATGCTCGGGTGCAGCAGCTTGAGCACCTGCTCGAGCACGTGCACCGCGACCTGCTGCGCCACCGCACGCTCGGCGGGATCGTCCGAGTGCAGCCGCGGCTTGGCGATCTCGAGCCACCAGTCGCACAGCGCCCCCCAGGTGAAGTCGTACAGCGCGTGGGTGGGCGCGTGGAACCGCAGCGCGTCGAGCTCACCGCTGACCGTCTCGATCGTGGCGTGCAGCCGCGACAGCAGCCACCGGTCCTCGGGCGCGAGCGCGAGTTGCTCCAGCGGCTGCGCGCCCTCGTAGCCCTCGAGGTTGCCCAGGATCAGCCGGGCGGCGTTCCAGAGCTTGGTGCAGAAGTTGCGCCCGATCTCGAAGCGCTTCATCGACACGCGCGTGTCCTGCCCCTCGGGCGTGAGGTACAGCAGCGTGAAGCGCAGCGCGTCGGCGCTCGTCTTCTCGATCACCTCGATCGGATCGATCCCGTTGCCGAGCGACTTGCTCATCTTGCGCCCGCGCTCGTCGCGCACGATCCCGTGGATCACCACGTCGCGGAACGGGATCTCGCCCTTGCAGTACAGCCCCGCCATGATCATGCGCGCGACCCAGAAGAAGATGATCTCGTGGCCGGTCACGAGCGTGTTCGTCGGGTAGAAGGTGCGCAGATCGGCGGTGTCATCGGGCCAGCCGAGCGTCGACAGCGGCCACAGCCACGAGCTGAACCACGTGTCGAGCACGTCCGGATCCTGCTCGAGATCGCTCGAGCCGCACTGCGGACAGCTCTTCGGCTCCTCGCGCGCGCAGATCTCCGCCCCGCAGCCGCCGCAGTACCACACCGGTATGCGGTGGCCCCACCAGAGCTGGCGCGAGATGCACCAGTCGCGGATGTTGCGCATCCAGTGCAGGTACACGCTCGTCCAGCGCTCGGGGTGGAAGCGCACCTCGCCGCGCTCGACCACCTCGATCGCCTTCTCGGCGAGCGGCGCCATGCGCACGAACCACTGTTCGGACAGGTAGTACTCCAGCACGGTATCGCAGCGCTCGCAGCACGGCACCTTGTGCGGGTGCGGATCGATCCCCTCGAGCAGCCCCTGCGCCTCGAGGTCGGCCACGATGCGCTTGCGCGCCTCGAACCGGTCGAGACCCGCATACGGACCGCCGCGCTCGTTGATCCTGCCGTCCGGCGTCATGACGTTCACGCGCTCGAGCCCGTGCCGCTCCCCGACCTCGAAGTCGTTGAGGTCGTGCGCGGGGGTGATCTTGAGGCAACCGGTGCCGAACTCGCGATCGACGTACGTGTCGGCGATCACCGGGATCTCGCGCCCGACGAGCGGCAGCCGCACGCGCTTGCCGATCCAGTGCCGGTAGCGCTCGTCGTCGGGGTGCACCGCCACCGCCGTGTCGCCGAGCATGGTCTCGGGGCGGGTGGTCGCCACCACGACGCAGGCGCCCTCCTCGCCGACCACCGGGTAGCGGATGCGGTAGAGCTTGCCCTTGCGCTCGGTGGGGATCGCCTCCTCGTCGCTGAGTGCGGTCTCGCAGCGCGGACACCAGTTGACGAGGTACTCGCCGCGGTAGATCAGTCCGTCCTCGTACAGCCGGCAGAAGACCTCGCGAACCGCGCGGCTCAGCCCCTCGTCCATGGTGAAGCGCTCGCGCTCCCAGTCGCACGAGGCCCCGAGGCGTTTGAGCTGCTCGATGATGCGCGAGCCGTTCTTCTCCTTCCACGCCCAGACGCGCTCGAGAAACGCCTCGCGCCCGAGATCGTGCCGCGTCTTGCCCTCCTCCTTGCGCAGCATGCGCTCGACGACGTTCTGCGTCGCGATCCCGGCGTGGTCGGTGCCCGGCACCCACCGCGCGTTGTCGCCGCGCATGCGGTGGTAGCGGATCAGCACGTCCTGCAGCGTGTTGTTCAGCGCGTGCCCGAGGTGCAGCACCCCCGTGACGTTGGGCGGCGGAATCACGATCGTGTACGGCGGCCGCGGATCGTCGGGCTCGGCATGGAACGCCCCCGAGCGCTCCCACGCCTGCCAGATGCGGGCCTCGATCTCGCGCGGCTCGTAGCGCGACTGCAACTCGATCGGCTTGCTCGTCATGCGGTCTGTCTCCTTCGCCGCCGACTCGTGTTCTCTCCCCGGGACCCGGTCCGCCACGCGGCCCCGCGATGTGCAAACCGGCGCCTGCGCGCTCGGGCGAGCGTACAGACGCCGGTTCGAGATCGCCGACGCCGGGCGTCGGACGCGGCAGTGCGGCTCAGCGCTTCGAGAACTGGAAGCGCGCGCGCGCGCCCTTCTGGCCGTACTTCTTGCGCTCCACCATGCGCGGGTCGCGCGTCAGCAGACCGGCCGCGCGCAGCACGGGCTCGAACGAGGCGTCGGCGCGCACGAGCGCACGCGCGATCCCGAGCGAGACCGCACCCGCCTGGCCGGTGATCCCGCCGCCCTCGACCTTCGCGAACACATCGTACTTGCCGAGCGCGCGCGTGACACGCAGCGGCTCGAGAACGCGGTTCTGATCGATCTCACGCGGGAAGTGCACGTCGAGATCCCGCCCGTTGATCTGCAGCACACCGCTGCCCGGCAGGATGCGCACCCGCGCCACGGCCGTCTTGCGGCGGCCGGTGCCGCGAAAACTCGGATCGGGATAGCCGCCGCGGCTGCGCGGCGCTTCGAGCGTGGTGGTCTCGGTCACGACGGTTTCGCTCCTCGTGGTCGGTTGATCGGCTGACGGGTTCAGGCGCTCTGGACCTTCGCGCCGAACAGGGGCGTGGGCGCCGGCAGCGGCTCGAGCCCCTGCGCCTTGTAGCCGTGCTCCGGCAGCGTCTCGTGCAGGCGAAGCTTCTTGAGCATCCGGCGGCCGAGCCGGTTCTTCGGCAGCATGCGCCGCACCGCGAGCCGGAGCACCTCCTCGGGCTTGCGCGCGAGCAGCGAGCCGAGCGTCTCCACCGTCCGCCCGCCCGGGTAGCCGCTGTAGCGGTCGTAGGTCTTCTTCTCGCGCTTGTTGCCGGTCACCTTGATCTTCGAGACGTTGACCACGACGACGTAGTCGCCGGTGTCGAGGTGCGGGGTGTAGCTCGGGCGGTGCTTGCCCATGAGAATGCGCGCGATCCGCGCTGCGAGCCGGCCCAGAACCTCGCCCTCGGCGTCCACGAGCCACCAGCGGCGCTCGATCTCCGAAGGCTTCGCCATGTACGTCTTCATCGCGTCCCTTCCGTGCGTTTCCCAACGATGGTTCGCCGGCTCCGGCGGCGCGACGCGCAACCCGCTGCGCGCTGCCGGCCGTCCCCGACCGTCTCTTCGCAATGGGCGCAGATCATAGCCGTGCGCCCCGGCGTGTCAAGCAACCGCGCACGGGCGCGGCCGCCACCGGCGGCGCGCCTACGCGCCCGCCGTCTCCTCCGCCCCCTCCGCCGCGCCGCCGTCCGGCTGCTCGCCTCCGGTGCTCGCACCGTCAGAGGCGGGCGCCTCGCCCTCGGCGTCCTTCGCATCGTCCGCATCGCCCCTGGCGGACCGGGCGCTGCGCGTGCGCGAGCGCCGGGCGCGTCGAGCGCGCGGTGCGGACTTCGGCTCGGGCTGGGCATCGGCCTCGGGTTCGGCCCCCTCGGACGTGGCGCCCTCGGCGCCGGCCCCCTCCGGTTGCCCGGACGCACCGGACGGCTCGGCCGCAGCCTCTTCCTGCTCGAGCAGTCCCGCGGCGAAGCCGCCCTCGTCTTCCTCCGCCCGACGCTGCTCGGCCGCCCTGCGCGCGAGTTCCTCGAGCCGCTCGCGGCGCCGGCGCAGCTCCTCCTGCTCGCGCGCGATCTCCTCCTGGCGCAACCGCTCGAGTTCCGCCACGCGATCGATCTCGGCGCGTTCCTCGGGCGCGAGAAGGCCCGCATGGAAGTCATCGAGCGGCTCCGCCTCGGCCGCCGCTGCGGACATCGCTCCGGCCGACGCCTCGGCTGCCGCGGCCGACGGCGGTTCGGAGACGCCCTCGGTCGGCGCCGCCGGGGCCGGCGTCGGCTCCTCGCGCGGGCTCGCGCCCTGCGCGGCCTCGGGG
>RFJN01000504.1 GCA_003694875.1 Planctomycetota bacterium
CGTGGTGTCGCGCGTCGCTCCCGGCCTCGAGGTGAGCCAGGGCTGGGCGGAAATCACCGGGGGCGACATGGACGCGACGCGCACGCGTCTGTTCGCCGCACTGCGTGCGGACCGAGCCCGGCCGCAGCCCTCGCTTCCCGAGGCCGGGCCGTTCATCGCACGCAGTGGACGCACCGGCAGACCGGCGGTCTTCGAGCGCGACCGCTGGATCACCCGCGACGGGAGCGTGGACGCGACGACGCGCGCGAAGCTGCGTGCGGCATGCGAGATCGCCGGCGCGCTCGAACGCGAGCTGTGCCCGCCGGGCTGCACGTTCGCCGCCGAGGACGGCGAACTCGGCAGCGGCTACGTCGCGGTGGTGCACGCCGACGGCAACGACATGGGCGCGCTGTTCGCGCAGCATGGAGGATCGCCCGAACAGCTCGCTGCCCTGTCGCGCACGCTCGGAGAGGTGACGGCCGAGGCCACGCGCGCCGGAGTGCAGGCGGTGGCCGAACGCCTGAAGAGTTCGGGCGCGGCCGGCACGGTGCTGCCCATCCGACCGGTGCTGCTCGGCGGCGACGACCTGACCCTTCTCGTCGCTGCCCCACACGCGATGGCGTTCACCGTGGCGTTCCTGCGCGCATTCGAGAAGGAGAGCGAACAACGACTCGGCCCCATCACGGGCGCGGGCCTCACCGCGGCCGCGGGCATCGCAATCGTCAAGCCCGGCTTCCCGTTCTACCGGGCGTACGAGCTGTCCGAGGCGCTGTGCAGCGAGGCCAAACGTCGCTGCCGCCGCGCCGGCGCGCCGACGCCGTCGGCGCTCATGTTCCACCGCGTGACCGACGCCACCACGACGGACTGGAGCACGATCGAACGGGAGGCGCTATCGGTGCGCCTGCCGGACCGCCGCTCCGGCACGCTGGTGGGCGGGCCGTGGACGCTCGAACGTCTCGAGCGGCTGCGCGAACTGGCCGCCGTACTCGGCGATCTGCCGCGCGGCAGCGTTCGCGAGTGGCTCGATCTGGTGCGCCGGGATCCGAAGCGCGTCGCCGCGCACCTGGAACGGGTGGGCGAGGTCCTCGACCCGGAGGTGCGCGAGCGACTCGACGCCGCTCTCGAGGCACTCGACGTCGATCCGAAGACCCTCTTCGAGCGCGCCACCGGGAAAGCACCGGTACGCAGTCCGATCCTCGATGCCCTGACCTGGCGTGTGCTCGATCCCTCGCTTTCCGTCACCGAACAGGAGGCCGCAGCATGCAGCGCGTGAAACTTCTCTTCCGTCTGCTGTCGTACTGGCACGCCGGGACCGGCATGGGGCTCGGGCCGGAACTCGACGCGCGCGTCGCGCGCAGCCCCGCCGGCCTGCCGATCCTGCCCGGCCGCACCGTCAAGGGGCTCGTGCGCGCCGGCATGCGGCTCGCCGAGGAGTGCGGCGCGGTGGAGGCGGGCACCACCGCGCGGCTGTTCGGTACCGACATCGGTCGTGGTCCGGACGACGAGCGCGAGCGCAAGCTCGAGGCGATGCGCTTCACCACCCGTCCGGGTCGACTGCGATTCGAATCCGCCCGGCTCGTCGACGACGACGGCGACAGCGAGAGCATGGAACGCTGGGCAGCGGACCACCAGAACCACATCGCCCACCTCTACCGCACCCTCAGCCAGACCGCGATCGATGCGCAGGGCATCGCACGCAACCAGACGCTGCGCACGCGCGAGGTCGCCGTCCCCCTCACGCTCGTGGCCGAGGTCCGCGGACCCGCCGGTGAGAGCGACTGGATCGAGGCACTCGAACAGGCAGCGCTGTTCATCCACGGTCTCGGCACCGCCCGGCACCGCGGACTGGGCCGCGTGCAAGTGGAGGTCGATCGCGCATGAAACCGACACACGCCTGGCTCGAACTGACCTGTCTCACCGACGTCGCCGTGAGCGCAACCGCCGCGTCGGTGGGCGGGCACGAGGTGCTGCCCTACATTCCCGGCAGCGCGCTGCTCGGCGCGGCGGCCGCGCGTCTCTATCCCGCGCTGTTGAAGGAGGAAGACGGCATCGAGAGGTGCTGGGCCACGTTCCACGACGGCTCGCTGCGCTTCGGCCCCGGCTGGCCCGCCAGCTCTGCCGGCGCCCCGGCCTGGCCCGCCCCTCTCAGCCTGCACCACGAGAAGGACAGCTCCCCCGGCGCGGAGCGGATCGCGGCCGAGGCGGTCGAGAACCTCGCCGCCCGCGACGCCTCCTTCCGACCGCGGATGAAGCAGCTGCGCGGGGTGCACGTCGACGCCTTCGGTCACCTCGTGCGGCCCCGGCTGCGCGAGTCGCTTCGCACCGCGGTCGATCCCCGCTCGGGACGCGCGCGCACGGGGCTGCTCTACGAACTCAATGCACTCGCAGCGGACACGCGCCTGATCGCACGCGTCGAGGCGGACGACGCGGCGGCTCTCGAGCGCGTCGTCGACGCGCTCACCGGGGAGGAAGAGATCGTGCTCGGCCGCTCGCGCCGGGCCGAGCTCGGGCGGGTGCGCGTGCGGCGACTCGCCGCCCCGCCGCCGGAACCGGCCGTGCAGGACACTCCACCCACCGACGAGGCGGTGTTCTGGTGCGTGAGCGATCTCGCATGGCGCGATCCGGACACGGGACAGCCCGCCTTCGTTCCGCCGCCGCAGGCACTCGGCCTGCCCGCCGACTGGCACTACGCGCCCGAGCGCAGCTTCGTGCGCACGCGCGTCTATTCGCCGTTCAACGCGCACCGCCGTCGGCCCGACCTCGAGCGGCAGGTGATCCTCGGAGGCTCGGTGCTCGTCTACGAGGGCGAGAGCCCGTGCGATCCGGCGGCGGTACGCGCCGCGATCGCGCGCGGCACGGGGCTGTATCGCGAATGCGGCCTCGGCCGGCTCGCCTACGCGCCGCGCTGCCTCGCGGGGCTGCAACCGCGCTTCGAGTCGCCGCCCGCGGCGGGTACCGGTCGGAAGGGCACGGACGCACCAGCTCCGCGCAGCGCACTGATCGACTGGCTCCAACGTGAGCGCCTTCGCGAGACGC
The DNA here is from genome assembly GCA_003694875.1 of Planctomycetota bacterium. Lineage (GTDB taxonomy): Bacteria > Planctomycetota > J058 > J103 > J103 > J103. The sequence goes on from RFJN01000504.1 coordinate 3,016, forward strand.
TCGAGGACGCCGCGTGGAAGCTCGCGAAGACCCTGCGTGACGAGCTGCTCGCCATGCCGGCCTGGAGACGGCTGCCGCCCTCGCAGTGGTACGAACTCGCGCGTCAGGTACAGCGCCGGCCCGGCAACCCGCTCCGGGCGGTCCGCGAGTTCACCGGTTCGAGCATGCGCAAGCTGCC
>RFJN01000505.1 GCA_003694875.1 Planctomycetota bacterium
CCCTCGGAGACGAAGCGCCAGATCTCGTACAGGAAGTACGGAAAGGCGACGATCACCGCGGCGAGCAGCGCCACCTTGAAGTAGCCGAGGAAGGCGTCCTGATACCGCAGCACCACGAGCCGGTGCGGCGGCAGTGGCGCCGGCAGCTCCTGCTGCAGTTGCCCCCACACCGTGTAGTAGCGGCGAGCGAGCGCCACACGCTGCTCGGCGCTCCAGCCCTGCCGCGCCGCGTCGGCGATCTGCGTCTGCACCTGCTCGAGCTCGGCGAGCAGCCGTGCGGTGCGCTCGAGCCGGGGCCGATCGCGTTCGCTGCGCTGCGCGACCTGCTCGATCCGCGAGGCGGCGATCCGCTCGGCCGCGCGCTGGTGCGGCCCCACCACGATCGCCATGAGCGGCTCCTGGAAGGTGATCGTGACGGCGAGTGCGATCACGAGCACCACGGTCGCGCGCAGCACGTGCGCGCGCAGCTCCTCGAGGTGCTCGCCGAGCGTCATCAGCCGTTGGCCCTCCGGGCCGCTCACGCCCCTGCTCTCCTCGTCGTGCGGCAAACGGCGCCGGCCCGCCGGCGCAGGCGCAGGCGGGCCGTCGGTGGGTGTCGTGGCGCGGGTTCCCGGGCGTCAGCGCCCGAGGAACTCGAGCAACTCGTCCTCCCGCAGGATCACGACACCGAACTGGATCGCCTTGTGCATCTCGGGCGACTGCTCGGCGTTCGCGAGCGCGACCACGAAATCGGTATCGATCGTGACGTTCTTGTCGACCCGACCGCCGAACTCCTCGATCCGTCGCCGGAGCTGGCTCATGTTGTAGCGGTCGTTGGTGGGCCGATCCCCCACGAACACGAAGACCATCTCCTTCTTGCGATCGAACAGCGGCGAGGCCACGAAGTCGCCCGCAACGATCGGGTCGAGCGGGTCGGCCTGCTCGAGGATCGCCACCTGCGCCGTCTCGTCCTCGACGCGCTTGACCTCGATCAGCCCCTTGTGCTTCTTCTTGCCGCCCTTGATGTACTGGAACACCTCGAAGGTGAGCCCGCGGCGCAGCCGGTCGTCGCGCCCGATGTTGATCCAGGCGAGCCCGAGTCGCGGATCGGCGTGCACGATCTCCCCGTCGGCCTCGGTGTCCTCGAGCGAGCGGCGCTTCTTCTCGGTCATCTCGGCGATCCGCCCCTCGAGTTCCGAGATCTTGCTCGCGAGCAGCGCCTCCTGCGTGGCGGCGTCCTCGCGCAGGCTCTCGAGCCGCTTCTGCGCCTGCTCGATCTTGGCGAGCAGCTCACGCTCGCGTGCGTCCGCCTGCGTGGCGGCCGCGATCGCCTTCTTCTCGATCTCGGCCTTCTGCGCCCGCAGCTCCGCGATCTGGCGGTTGAACTCCTCGCGTTCCTTGCGGGCGCTCGTGCGCGCCTGCTCGAGTTGCGCGAGCACCTCGACCTTCTCCATGCGCAGGCGGTTGAGCTCGGGAATCGCCGCCTCGAGCTGCACGAACAGGTCGCTGTACAGATCGAGAAGCGAGGTGTACTCCTTCGGCTCGAGCTTCACCTCCTTGTGCAGCGCCTTGCCAAACTCCTCGCTGAGAAGCTGCTCCATGTTGAGCGTCTCGACGAGCCGCTTGCCGGCCGGCTCGAGATAGTCCCGGCGCACGCGCTCCGGATCGACCGGCGTCGTGGTGCCGTGCACGAGCTCGTACATGTCCACGAGCTGCAGCCGCACCTGAATCTCGCTGTTGCTCTTCTCGTCGCGCTCGGCACGCAGGCTCGCGATCTCGCGGTCCTTCGTGTCGATCTGCGACTGCAACGAATAGACGAAGAACGCCAGCACCACGATCACGATGATGCTCAGAACGAGCCCGATGAGTGTGCCGAGATTTCCGCCCCTGCCGGACGCCATGCCAGCCTCCCGAACCCCATCGCCAAACGGAGTTGCACCTCGCCTTCCCCGGCGCCGCGATTCTAGTGGGCTCCCCCCCGGAGTCAAGCGAGCCCGGCGCAGCGCAACACCGCCGGTGGGCTCGCGCGCTCGCGCCGCCGGCTCGCCGCTGTTTCGCAACAAGCCATGCCACAAGGAGTTGCTCCGACGCGCGATCGCGCGCGAGGCCGCCGCCACTCTCTGCCCCCTTGCGAAACGGCGCGTTCACGTGTGTCATCGGGCCGTCATGACGACGCACGCGCCGACCGAACCCGAACCGCCGCCCGCCTCCCGTCCGCAACGCCCGGTGGTCATCGGAATCGCGGGCGGGATCGGAAGCGGCAAGTCCGCGGTCGCGCAACGGCTCGCCGACCGCGGCGCGCACTGGATCGACGCCGACCGGCTCGCGCACGACGCCCTCGTCCGGCCCGCGGTCCGGCAGGCGATCCGCGAGCGGTTCGGCGACGGGGTCCTCGATGCCGACGGCGCGGTGGACCGGCGCGCCCTCGGCGCCGCCGTCTTCGGCGATCCCGAGCGGTTGCGCGCGCTCGAGCAGATCGTGCACCCGCACGTGTTCGCCGCGCTGCGCGATCGGCTCGAGGCGTTGCGCAGCCCGCCCGGCCGCCCGCGCGCGGTCGCGGTGCTCGACGCGCCGCTTCTGTTCGAGACCGGCCTCGACGCCCTGTGCGACCGCACGATCTTCGTCGACACGCCGCTGCCACTGCGCCGCCGCCGGGTGGCCGAGCGCGGCTGGAGCGCGGACGAGCTCGCGCGCCGCGAGGAGCGACAGTGGCCGCTCGAACGCAAGCGCGAGCGTGCCACCGACCGGCTCCGGAACGACGCCGATCTCGCACGGCTCGAACGCGCGGTCGACACCCTGTGGCGCGAGGTCATAGCGCCCCTGCGCGACACGCCACCCGCCGGCGACGGGTGACGACCAGACCCACCTTCCGGGGTTTCGAAGCGACCATCATCCCGAACTTCCGCCGTCGCCGTCGACTGGTGACAGCAGCGCCTCAAGCTGGTGGGCACCAGGCGGCCGCCCTACCAAGG
>RFJN01000506.1 GCA_003694875.1 Planctomycetota bacterium
CCAACGGAGCGTGCTCCACCATCGTAGCAACAGGTGGCGTCGCACGAAAGCGGCGCGAGAGGGAGTGTGGAAAAAGTTCATGAAGTCGAATCTGCTACAGACCGATTACGTGCACCTGTACCTCGAGGAGATGAGCGAGACCCCGCCGATCTCGGTCGAGGAGGAGCGGGTGCTGACCGCCGAGTTGCACCGCAGCCGCGAGGCGCTGCGGGCCCGGCTCATGTCCGCGGGGCCCGCGCTCGAGCGCGCGCTCACGCTGCTCGAGGGCATCCAGAAGCGGACCCTGCGGCTCGATCGCGCGCTCGTGCGCGATCTGTCCGGCGGGGAGAAGCAGCGGCTGTTCGGTGAGATCGACCGGCTCGTGCCGGAGCTGCGGCGGCTGCAGCGGCTCGCGCGCCGCGACTTCCGGCGCTATCTCGAGGCCGAGGATCCGCAGACGCGCCAGCGGTATCGCCAGCGGGTCCGCGAGCGGCTCGAGCAGGCGGCCGAACGGCTCGCCCCCCTGCAGTTCCACGTCGGCCACCTGCTCGGTTCGGTCGACGATGCACAGCAGGCGCTGCGCCGGATCGGCAACGCGCGGCGGCGGCTCAAGGCGGCGCGCGACAGCGGCGATGCGCAGCGGATCGCCCGGGAGCGCAAGGCGTACCACGGCGCGCAGATCGAGGCGATTGCGAGCGCGAAGATGCTGCGGCGCTATCTCGAGGCGGTGCGCAAGGACCTCGCCGCCTACGAGGAGGCCAAGCGCGTGCTCGCGCGCCGCAACCTGCGGCTCGTGGTCGCCATGGCCAAGAAGTACCGCAGCGGCGGGCTGTCGTTCCTCGACCTGATCCAGGAAGGCAACACCGGGCTCATGAAGGCGCTCGACCGCTTCCAGACCAGCCGCGGCTACAAGTTCTCCACCTACGCCACGTGGTGGATCAAGCAGGCGATCGGGCGTGCCATCGCCGAGCACTCGCGCACCATGCGCGTGCCCTCGCACGCGGTGCGCGAACTCAAGAACCTCAACCACAAGCGCGAGCTGTTCGTGCAGCAGCGCGGCCGCGAGCCGTCGGTCGAGGAGATGGCGGAGTTCGCCGACATGCCGGCCGGCGAGGTGCACCGGCTGTTCACCCTCGGGCGCAGCTGGCTGTCGCTCGATCAGCCCTACGGGCGCGACGAGGAGGCCATGTTCGGCGAACTCGTGAGCGATCCGAGCGCGGACGCCCCGCTCGACAGCACGCAGCGCCGGCTGCTGCGCGAGCGGATCGACGAGGTGCTCGGTGAACTCAGCAGCCGCGAGCGGGAGGTGATCAAGCGTCGCTTCGGCCTCGACGGCCACCGGGTGGCCACCCTCGAGGAGGTGGGGCGCGAGTTCAACGTCTCGCGCGAGCGGGTGCGCCAGATCGAATCGGTGGCGCTGCGCAAGCTCAAGGCGCCCGAGCGGGTGCAGCGGCTGCGTCCGTTCTGGCGCGACGAGACCGAGGGCTGAGCGAGGCCCGCGGGCCGCTCGTGCGGGAGGCCGCCCATGCGCCGGCTCGTGCTCGTGGGCGGAGGGCACGCGCACCTGCCGCTGTTGCACCACTGGGCGCAGCGTCCGGTGCGCGGCGCCGAACTCGTGCTGGTGCTCGACCGCGCCGTGCAGCTCTATTCCGGCATGCTGCCGGGGGTGCTCGCCGGGCTGTACCGTCTCGAGCAGGCCGCGATCGATCTGCGCCCGCTCGCGGCACGGGCCGGCGCGCGGCTCGTGCTGCAGCCGGCGCGGGCGATCGATCCGCACGCGCGCGAGGTCGTGCTCGCCGGCGGCGAACGGATCGCCTACGACGTCTGCAGCCTCGACGTGGGCTCCACGACCGCGGGTGCTGCGCGTCCGGACGTGCGCGCGCACGCGATCCCCACCCGCCCCGTACAGACGCTGCCACGGCGCACGCTCGCGCGGCTCCGAGCGCTGGCCGGTGGCGGGCGCCGCGCCGAGATCGCGGTCGTGGGGGCGGGGCTGGCCGGCATCGAGCTCGGCCTCGCGGTTGCGGCGCGGCTGCGGCGGCAGCGACGCCACGCACGCGTGCGCTGGATCGAGGCGGCCGGGCGCGTGGCGGCGCGGGAGAGTCCGCAGCTCGCCCGTCGCCTGCGGCGGGCGATCGCCGCCCGCGGCCACCGTGTGCTGTGTGGTCGGCGCGTGCTCGCGCTCGAGCCAGCCCGGGTGGTGCTCGAGGATCGCCGCCGCCTTCGCGCCGACCTCGTGCTGTGGTGCACCGGCGCGGCCGCGCCGCGGTGGCTCGCCGAGAGCGGATTCGCGGTCGACGGGCGCGGGTTCGTGCGGGTGCGCGATACGCTCGAGATCGAGGGGCAGCGAGGGGTGTTCGCCGCGGGCGACTGCGCGGTGCTCGCCACGGCACCCGCGCTGCCGCGCGCCGGGGTGTACGCGGTGCGCGAGGCGCCGGTGCTCGAGCACAACGTGCGCAGGCGGCTCGAGCACGGAGAGACGGCGACGCTGCGGGCCTACCGGCCGCAGCGCAACTTTCTGCGTCTGATTTCGCTCGGTGACCGCAGCGCGATCGGTGCGCGCGGCCGCCGCGTGGCGGCGGGCCGCTGGCTGTGGCGGCTCAAGGACGCGATCGATCGCCGGTTCGTCTCGCGCTACCAGGGGCGCTCGGTGTCCTTTCCGGCCGAGCACGGGTAGAGTAGGGGCGGTGACGGTCGGGGGAGGGGTGCCGATGGCGAAACGAGGCCGGGTGCGTGGCGTGCTGCTCGGGGCGTGGTGGGCTGCTGCCGTGCTGTCGGTGGCGGCCGGGCCCGGGTCGGCGCGCGGCGAACCGCCCGAACAGCCGATCGTGTGGCTGACCCACGGTGCGGACGCCGAGTGCGAGCGGCAGCCCGACGGGACGCTGCGGGGGCGAGCGCACGCGGGGCTGCGCTCGTTTCTCGTCGAACTCGTCAACACGCTTGCCGAGCAGGTCGAGGGCAGGCGCCCGAAGATCCACATCGTGCCCTTCGCCCGCGGACTGCGTACGGTGCAGAGCCGGCCCGGGCACGCGCTGTTCAACGTGGCGCGCTCTCCGGAGCGCGAGGGCACGGTGCGCTGGGTGGGCCCGACGTTCGAGACCGAG
>RFJN01000098.1 GCA_003694875.1 Planctomycetota bacterium
CACCGGCTACCAGACCAACCTCGGGATCCTGACCGCGCTCGTCGGCGAACACGACGTCGCGATCCTCGACCAGCACGACCACGCCTCGCTGATCGACGGAGCGCGGCTCGCCCGCGGCCGCATGATGCGCTTTCGCCACAACCGCGCCGACGACCTCGAGCGCCAGCTCGGCAAGCTCGAGCAGCAGCAGGGCAAGCTGCTTGTGGTCGACGGGCTCTACAGCATGGAGGGCGATCTCGCCGATCTGCCCGCGCTCGTGCCCGTCGCCCGACGCCACGGCGCGCGCGTGTTCGTCGACGACGCGCATGGACTCGGGGTGGTGGGTCCCGGCGGGCGCGGCACCGCGGCCCACTTCGGCATGACCGACGAGGTCGATCTGATCATGGGCACCTTCAGCAAGTCGTTCGCCTCGGTGGGCGGCTTCGTCGCCGGCGACGAGCGCGTGATCGACTACATCCGGCACTGGGGCCGTCCCATGGTCTTCTCGGCGAGCCTGCCGCCGCCCAACGTGGCCGCGGTCGACGCCGCGCTCAGCGTCATGCTCGAGGAACCCGAGCGCGTCGAGCGGGTGCGCGCCAACGGCGAGCGCTGGCGCGAGGGGCTGCGCTCGATCGGCTTCGACGTCGGCAAGAGCGAGAGCCCGATCGTGCCGGTGGTGATCGGCGACGAGGTGCAGTGTCTGTGGATGTGGCGCTCGCTCGTGGACGCCGGCGTCTACACCAACTGCGTGCTGCACCCCGCGGTGCCGCGCAACCGCGCGCTGCTGCGCACGAGCGTCATGGCGACCCACGAGCCCGCGCAGCTCGATCGCGCGCTCGAGCTGTTCGAGACGATCGGCAAGGGGCTGGGGCTGCTCGGATGACGACGGGGATCGAGGTCCGGCCGGTCACGACCGGTCGCGATCGGCGCCGCTTCGTCGATCTCGAGTGGCGCTGCAAGCGCGATCTGCCGCACTGGGTGCCGCCGCTTCGCCTGGAGCGGCGCGAGCTGATCGACCCGCGCAAGAACCCGTTCTTCGAGCACGGCGAGGCGCAGCTGTTTCTCGCGTGGCGCGGCGGCGAGCCGATCGGCCGGATCAGCGCCCAGATCGACCGGCTGCACCTCGAACGCCACGGCGATGCGACCGGCTTCTTCGGCTTCTTCGACGCGCCGAACGATCCCGAGGTCGCCGCTGCGCTGTGGGAAGCCGCGCGCGGCTGGCTGCGCGAGCGCGGCATGGAGCGAGCCCGCGGGCCGTTCCAGCTCAACATCAACGGCGAGTCGGGACTGCTCGTGGACGGCTTCGACACCCCGCCGTCGCTCATGATGCCGCACAACCCGCCCTACTACGCGGCGCTGCTCGAGGGGCTGGGGTTCGAGAAGGCGAAGGATCTGTACGCCTGGCGCTACGAGCCGGGCGAACTCAGCGCCACCACGCGCGAGATCGCCGACAAGACGCGCGCGGCGCCGGGACTGCGCCTGCGCAGCGTCGACACGCGACGGCTGCGTGAGGAAGTGCGCACGATCATGACGATCTTCAACGAGGCGTGGGAGAACAACTGGGGCTTCGTGCCGCTGACCGAACGCGAACTCGACAAGATGGCGGCCGAGTTCCGGCTGATCATCGATCCGGCCCTCGCGCTGATCGCCGAGATCGAGGGCGAGCCGGCCGCCATGGCGCTCGCGCTGCCCAACCTCAACGCCGTGATCGGGGATCTTGACGGCAGGCTGCTGCCGTTCGGCTGGGCGAAGCTGCTGTGGCGACTCAAGGTGCGCAAGCCCGACAGCGCGCGGCTGGTGCTGCTCGGGATCCGACCGAAGTTTCGCCGCCGGCGCGCGCTCAAGGGACTCAGCGTGCTGCTGTACGCCGAGATCCACACCCGCGGCACCGCCGCCGGCTACACCGGCGCCTCGGAACTGAGCTGGACCCTCGAGGACAACCGCAGGATCAACCAGGGGATCGCGCTCATGGGCGGCAAGCGCTACAAGACCTACCGGATCTACGAACGCGCACTCTGAGTCCCCACGCGCGACTCAGCGCCGCCGCCCCACCGCCACGCCGCAGACCGCAAGCAGCGCAAGCACCCCGGCCCAGCCCGGTTCGGGCACCGCCGCCACCGGCGAATATGCCGTCACCACCCGCGTCCAGTCGCCGGGGCTGTCTGCCCACCAGCTCAGCACCAGCTCGTTCGGATTCGATCCAACACCGACAGTATCGCCGTTCTGGACGATCTCGATGCCGCGAAGCGGGAAGTCGCTGTAGTTCACCCCCGGCCTGCCGAGAAAATCGCTATCGAACAGAAACTCGTCGCGATTGATGATCCCCAGGAAGGGCGCGTCGAACTCCACCGTCGCCTGGACGGTCTTCCCGCCATCCGGATCGAACTGCACATACTGGCTCGAGACGATCGTGCCGGCAACGAACTCGTAGTAGAGAACGTTGTCGTTCTGGTCGGTCACGACGTTGACGTAGGGCGCTGCCGGGTCCGCCACCCAGTCCAGCTTCAGGGGCTGGGTCAGGACGTAGTTCTGCTGCTCATCCCACACCCAGAGTGTGTCGTCGTTGTAACCGTTGGCCACGACGGTGTAGTTGGTCTGCTCGAACGGGTACGGCGCGGTCCAGTCGGCCGTCACCCCCGGACTCGTGTTGCCGTACAGCGAGATGTTGAGCACGGTGGCGAACGCAGGGGATCCGTACAGCGTCACCAGTGCCACCGCCAGCACGAACACGGAGGGCAAGCGGCAGCACGACGCCGCACGCGACGCACGCTGCTCCTGCGGTCCTCTCCCGAAAGCGTACCGTCCCGTGCGCCCCACCCGACTCACGATCATGGTCCTCTCCCGGTGCAACTTCACCAGCCTCGATTCCCATCGCTGTCCGGCCACCGCCGACAGAGCAACCGCGCACACCTCCGTCGTCCAATGCCTCTCACACCGGACATCGGGAGTTTATCTTCCGCAAGCCGGCCAGACAACGGCAATAACCCTACGACAACCGGCCCGATCGTCCGGTCACCGCGTTACCGACGGCACGGAGTGTCGTTGCGAGATCGACAGCGCACGGCGCCTGAAGGTGCCGGAGCGCTACGTACTGCGGAGACGGGCGGCGGTGCCGATCGTGCAGCAGCCCACGCCTGTCCAGCCGGCAACGCGCTCCTGCCGGCCCCTCCCCCACGACCTCCGGGCCGCCGCCCGCTCCTCCCCGAGCGCACGGCACAGCCCCCGTGCGCAGGCGTCGGACAGCGTCCGTCCGGCCACCGCACGTCGACGCGACACGCGATCGCGACGCACACCTCACGTGCGTGCCTGCTCACACCGCCTCACCTCAGCGTCGCGCAACCCGCCACGCCAGCTCCGCGAGCGCCTCGAGATCGGCACGCCGCCAGCGGCCGCGGTCCTCGATCCGCTCCAGATCGGCCTCCGGCAACGCCCCCGCTCCG
>RFJN01000507.1 GCA_003694875.1 Planctomycetota bacterium
GCGGGCGGCCGCGATTTCCGCGCCGCGATCGATCCCCTTGATCATGTCGTAGACGGTCAGCGCGGCGACGAGCGCGCCGGTGAGCGCCTCCATCTCGACACCGGTGCGCGCGGTCGTCCGGCAGCGGCACACGCACCGCAGCGCACGCGGCGGCTCGGGCTCGATCTCGATCTCGACCGCCTCGAGCGGCAGCGGGTGGCACAGCGGCACGAGCTGCGGGGTGCGCTTCGCGCCGAGGATCCCTGCCACACGCGCCACCGCCGCCACATCGCCCTTGGGCAGCCCGCCCGCGAGCACCTGCTCGAGCGTCTCGGGCCGCATGACGACCCGCGCCTCGGCACGCGCCTCGCGCACCGTGACCGGCTTCGCCCCGACGTCCACCATGTGCGCGCTGCCGTCCGGCCGCAGGTGCGTGAGCGCCGGCTCGCAGAGCTCCGGATCGTGCCCGCCCTCGCCACCGGCCGCCATGGCCGCCGGTCCCGGCCCGCCGCGTCCCGCCATCGCCACCTCCCTCAGCGCGCCCGCGCCGCCTCGCGGCCGCCGGCCTGCGCCTCGGCGGCCGCGACCGTGTTGCGCAGCAGCATGGCCACCGTCACCGGTCCCACCCCGCCGGGCACCGGCGTCAGCGCGCCCGCCACCGGCTCCACCTCACCGAAGCGCACGTCCCCCACCGGCCGCGCCGCCCCGTCGAGATAGTTCATGCCCACATCGAGCACCACCGCCCCCGGCCGCACGTGCTCGGTCCCGATCAGCCCCGCCCGGCCCACCGCCACGACGAGCACGTCGGCCCGGCGCGTGTGGGCGGCGAGGTCGCGCGTCGCCGCGTGGCAGACCGTCACCGTCGCGTCCTCGTTGAGCAGCAGCACCGCGATCGGCTTGCCCACCACCTCGCTGTGGCCGACCACCACGACCTCGGCGCCGCGCAGCGACACGTCCGCGGCGTGCACGAGGGCGCGGACCGCGAGCGCGGTGCACGGCTGCAGGCCGCCGGTGCCGAGCATGACCGAGCCGAGGTTGTGCGGGTGCATGCCCTCGACGTCCTTCGCCGGATCCATGGCGAGATATGCCTCGTGCACGTCGATCCGTTCGGGCACCGGAAGCTGCACGATCAGGCCGGTGACCTCGGGGTTCGCGCACACCCCGCGCACGTGCGCGGCGAGCTGCCGTGTGCTCACCCCCGGATCGAGCTGCACGTGGCTGTAGAGGATCCCCACCTCGGCGCACGCCCGGCGCTGGCTCTGGATATAGGCGCGCGACGGCTCGCTCTCGCCCACCTGGATCGAGACCAGGTTCGGACGGCGATCGCGCTGCGCGAGCAGCTCCACCCGCTCGCGCACCTCGTCGCGAATCGCCTGCGCCACCGCCCGACCGTCGAGAATCGTCGCCATGCCGCCGAAGATAGGGCGCGTCGCGGGCATTGGCAACGGCGCGTCGCAACGAACCGCCGGCAGCGCGCTATGAGGCGGCCTGCTGCTCGGGCAGCACGAGCTTGTAGCCCACCCCCCGCACGCTCAGGAGATACCGCGGTCGGCTCGGGTCGGGCTCGATCGCGCGCCGCAGCCGCACGATATGGTTGTCGACGGTCCGCGTGGTCGGGAAGTGATCGTAGCCCCACACCTTGTCGAGCAGCTCGTTGCGGCTCACCACCCGGCCCGGCTCGGTGCACAGCACGCGCAGGATCTTGAACTCGCGCGCGCTCAGCCGCACCGCGCGCCCGGCTCGACGGGCCTCGAACCGCTCGAAGTCGAGCTCGAGATCCCCGATCCGGCACCGCTTCGGCCGATCGTCGCGCACCGGCACCCGCCGCAGCAGCGCGCGCACCCGCAACAGCAGCTCCTCGAGGTGAAACGGCTTGCCCACGTAGTCGTCCGCCCCGGCCCGCAGCCCCGTCACCCGGTCGCGGTCCTCGGTGCGCGCGGTCAGCAGCAGGATCGCGCCACGGATCCGCTCCTCGTGCAGCCGCCGGCACACCGTGAAGCCGTCCATGCCCGGCAGCATGACGTCGAGGATCACGAGGTCGGGGTCGTGTTCGGCCGCCGCCCGCAGCGCCGCCTTGCCGTCGCGGACCGCGACCACCCGGTAGCCCTCGTCCCCGAGCAGATCGCACAACCCCGCGCGCAACGCCTCGTCGTCCTCGACGAGCAGGATCGTCCTCTCGGGTTGCCCGGACATGCGCCCCTCCTCACGCCTGCGTCTGCGATCCGCCGCGCTCCGGCACCGCGCTCCCCTCGACCGGCAGCACGAGCCGCACACACGTCCCCTCGCCCGGCTGGGAACGGATCTCGAGCCGCCCACCATGGCTGCGCGCGGCCTGCTGCACGAGCGCGAGCCCGAGCCCGCTGCCCGGCACCCCGAGCCGTCGCGCCGCCTCCCCACGGTAGAACCGCTGCTGCACCCGCGGCAATTCCTCGGCCGCGATCCCGAGCCCCTCGTCCCGCACCTCGATCGCGACCGCCTCCCGGCCGCGGTCTGTGACCCGCTGCGCCGACACCGCGATCCGGACCCGATCGGGCGGGCTGTAGGCGAGCGCGTTCAGCACGAGGTTGCGCACCGCCGCGCGCACGAGCCGCCCGTCGCCCGGCACCACCGGCAGCCCCGGCTCGCAGCGCAGCTGCAGCTCGGCGCCGGCGAGCTCGAGCCGGGCGCGCAGCGCCCCGAGCACCTCCTCGAGCAACGGCCCGATCTCGATCGCCTCCCGGGGCCCGGCGGCCCCCGCACGCGCCCGCGCGAACGCCAGCACGTCCTCCACGAGCCCCTCGAGCCGCGCGGTCTCGCGCAGCAGCGTCTCGAGATAGCGCCTCCGGCGGGAGGCCGACTCGGGCGGCAGTCGCTCGAGCAGTTCGGCGTACATGCGGATCGAGGCGAGCGGGGTGCGCAACTCGTGGCTCAGCGTCTCGA
>RFJN01000508.1 GCA_003694875.1 Planctomycetota bacterium
GGGCGTTGCGCTCGTCGGCGACGCGTTCCTCGGGCCGTCGGGCCGCAGAGCGTCCGTGCTCCGGCGCCGGCTCGGGCGGGGCGTCGGCGCGAGGGCGTACGCTCGCGGGGGAGGCGTGCTCGCGCTGCGGGAGGCCGCCGCTGTCCTGCCCCCCCGCGAGGAGCCACACGAGTGCCGCGGTGGCGAGTGCGAGGGCGAGGCCGAGCAGCACGGGGGCGAGCGCTCGCCTCCGGCTGCGTGCGGACATGGGCTCCTCGCGTCGGCGGCGGTTCAGAGTTCGAGCGAGGTGGTGTAGCGGCCGCTGCACCACCCGCTGCCGCCATTGTAGTCGATCTGCGGCCAGCCGCTGCGGCGGCCGCGGCGCACGTAGAACTGGCCGGCGCGCACCACACCGATCCGCCGGTAGCGGGTGCTCGGGCCGGTGCGCACGTTGAGTGCACGCACCGCGATCTGCTCGACCGTGACGCGACCGGCCGGACGCAGATAGCCCGCGTGGCACCAGCCGCTCACGCCCCCGCGCAGATCGATCCGCACCCAGTTGCCGCGCCGTTCGAGCGCCACGTAGCGCTGCCCGCGGCGCACCAGCCCCACGCGCCGGTAGCGGGTGCTCGGTCCGGTGCGCACGTTGAGCGCTCCGGCGGTCACCTCGTAGGCCGTTGCGACAGGGCGGCGCACCGTGAGCGCGTTGTCGTTCTCGCGCTGCTCGCGCACCGCCGCCGTCGTGTCGACCCGCACCTCGATCCGGTAGTTGCCCGGGTTGCCGGGCGCCCAGCCGCCGCTCGTCTGCGAGAGGCTGGCACTCTCGCCGCTGCGCAGCTGCAGCGTCGCGCCGAGTCGCGCCACGAGGCTGCCCTCGACGCGCACCTCGGCCACGATCGGTACCCGCCTCGTCATGTCGGCGCCGGTGTTGCGGATCACCGCACGGAAGGAGACGGTCTCGCCGGCGGCGATCAGGCTGTCGTCGCCGTTGCGTCCGCGCGTGACGAGAGCGCGCACCACCAGATTGGGGGCGGCACTCGGCGGGCGCGCCGGCGGGGCGGTCGCCGGAGGCGGCGAGCTGCCGGCCCCGGGGGTGGTGGCCGGGTTGGGGCCGCCCACGATCGTCACGTCGGCGCCGTAGAACGCGCGCAGGATCCGTGCGTAGTCGTAGTCGCGGTAGCGGTCGAGCCACCAGGCGCGATACTGTCCGAGTCCGCCGCGATTGCGCACGTCGTTGCGCGCGTGCAGGGTGGGACGCACCGCGCTGCCGGTGCGGCCCTCGTTGTCGGTGTTGAGGATGTACGTCCACGCGATGCGGTTGTAGCGCGTGACGCGGCTGCGGTAGGTCGAGGCCGAGATGCGGCGCGCCTTGCGGTCGATGTAGGCCTGCCGGATCGTGTCCCAGGTGTACGAGGCGGGGTAGCCGTAGCGCGACGGGGCGTAGGGGAAGCCGTCGGGTCCGAGCGGGAAGGCGCCCGAGGCGTAGTTCGCGAAGATCACCTTGCCCTGGTAGGTCATGACCTGGCCGTGCACCGCCTGCGCGGCCGCGCGCGAGTGGCTGTTGAACCGCGACGTCCAGGCCTGGAACCGGCCGTCGAGCGCGGGAATGCGACGGGTGTGGCCGTGCGCGTTGAGCCAGCGCAGCAGGTAGGTACGCGCCGCGATCGCCTGCGCCTTGAGGCATTCGCTGCGGCGGCCGCGGCGCTGCTGGCCGGCGAACCAGCCGAGTTCGGAGTGGGTCACGCCCGGTACGTAGGTGTTCTCCACGTGCAGCCAGCCCTGCGGCGTGTTGACGTAGGTGGGCAGTGCGGTCGGCTCGGCACCCGAGCCGCCGGCTCCGTGGGCCCCGGCGGTGGTGGGGCTGCCGAGTACCGCGGCGGCAGCCGCACAGGCGACAAAAAAACCCGCTCGACTCCGGGGCGACGAGCGGGGTGCGGTGTGTGCGCGGCGTGCCGCGGGTGGTGGGGGCGTGGGTGGGCACATGGTGGGTTCTCCTCCCGTTCGCGAGGCGTCGTCGGGACCGCGCATCCCCGTCCAGGCTCTGTTCAGAAACGCCCCCTGCTGCGATCTCCGGCTGACACCGACTTGCGGCGTCGCGAGAACCGAAGCCGTCCTCGACGTACTTCCGTACGCCTCCGGCGTCTTCGAACCTCGCTCCTTGCCAGTCGGCGCCAGCCGAATCTCTCGCGACGGGCTCGCTTCTAAACAGAGCCTAGCCCGTGAACCGGCCGCGTCGTGCAGGGAAATTTCGCGCCCCCGCCACGGCGGAATCGCTCGGCTACGGGGTGCCGGCCGCTCCGACGATCTCGATGTCCTCTCCGTAGAAGGCGCGCAGGATGCGGGCGTAATCGTAGTGGCGGTAGCGATCGAGCCACCACGCGCGGTACTGGCCCATGCCGCCCCGGTTGCGGGCGGTGGCGCGCACGTGGATCGTGGGCTCGACCGCGGCGCCGCTGCGCCCCTCGTTGTCGGTGGTGAGCACGTGGGTCCACGCGGTGGGGTGGTAGCGCGTCACGCGGCGTCGGAAGCTCGCCCACGAGATCCTGCCTCGGCGGCGGTCGAGGAACGCCTGCCGGATCGTGTCCCAGGTGTACCAGGCGGGAAAACCGTAGTATGACGGGGCGTAGGGGAAGCCGTCGGCGGCGAGCGGGTTCGCCCCCGAGGCGTAGTTGGCGTAGATCACGAGGCCGCGCCACGTCAGCACCTGACCGCGTACCGCCTGTGCGGCCCGTCGCGAATGGCCGTTGAACTGCCCCGTCCACGCCTGGAACCGTCCGTCGAGCGCCGGGAGGCGTCGGGTATGGCCGTGTGCGTTGAGCCAGTGCAGCAGGTAGGTGCGCGCCGCGATCGCCTGCGCCTTGAGGCACTCGGTGCACAGCCCGCGACGGCGCTGTCCGGCGTACCAGCCGAGTTCGGCGTGGGTCACGCCCGGAAGGTAGGTGTTCTCGACGTGCATCCAACCCTGGGGCGTGTTCACGTAGGTGGGCAGCGCGGTGGGCTCCGCGCGGGCGCTCGCGGCGAGGGCCAGTGCGCCGAGCGCGAGGGCCCACACGGCGCCTCGCGGCAGGGCGAGCCGCCTGTCGTCCGTCGAGGGGCGGGCAACGAGCAAGCGCGTTCGCATGGCGGTGTCCTCTCGCAGGGGCGCTCGGCGTCTCCCGAGCCGACGAGGCTCGGCATCCGCAGGTATAGCCGGTGCGCAGCGCCTGTCGTGCACTCAGGTTGTCGCGTCTCGTCTCAGCGGATCCGTCCGGGGTGGGTGTAGACGTTGAGGCGATCGCGGCGCAGAAAGCCCACGAGCGTGATGCCGGCACGGTGCGCGAGGTCGATCGCGAGGCTGCTCGGGGCGCCGAGGCCTGCGAGCACCGGCGCTCCGAGCGCGATCGTCTTCGCCACGAGTTCATAGCTCAGCCGTCCGCTCACCACCACGAGCTGGCCGGGCTCGCGGATCCAGCCCTCGAGCCACGCGCGTCCGAGCACCTTGTCGAGCGCGTTGTGCCGTCCCACGTCCTCGCGCACACACCGCGGCAGCTCGGTCTCGGGGCCGAACAGCGCCGCGCCGTGCAGCCCGCCGGTGCACCGGAAGCCCGTCTGGGCGCTGCGCAGTGCCGCCGGCAGGCGGAACAGCCGCGCGGCCTCGAACCGCTGCGGTTCGCCCTCCGGCGGCAGCCGGCCGAAGCGGCCCACCACGTCCGCGACACTCGTCTGCGAGCACGCCCCGCACGCACTCGTGGTCAACACCAGACGGCGCGCGTGCCGCGCCCGGGCGCGCGCCGCGGCTCCGAGCGTCGCCGCGATCCGGCCCCCCTCGCGCTCGAGCCCGAGCAGATCGTCCGGCCGTTCGAGCACCCCC
>RFJN01000509.1 GCA_003694875.1 Planctomycetota bacterium
CAGATCGACGCGGTGGCGCGGCTGCACGGCCGCGTTCCGATCGGAGCGCTCGAACACCCGCAGATCCGCATCGACGGCGGGCTCGAGGTGCGGCGGCTGCGCTACCGCGACCAGAGCCTCGACGAGGCACACGCGCGGCTGCGGCTCGACCCCCGGCTGTTCGAGCTGCGCGAGATCCGCGGCTCGCTGCTCGGCGGGCTGCTGCGCGGGGAGCTGTACGTCTTCCTCGAGCCGCCGGCGCTGTTCGGCATGCGTCTCGATCTCGCGGGGGCGCGGGTCGAACGCTGGGTGGGCGGACCCACCGACAAGCAGGGCCGCGCGCTGCGGGGTCTGGCACGCGGTCGGTTGCGGCTGTATGGACGACGCGCCGATCCGCAGCGCGGACAGCCGGCCATGCTGCAGGGCGAGGCGAAGGTGCAGATCCGGCCCGCGCGGCTGTGGAAGGTGCCGGTGGTCTCGGGTCCGCTGTACTTCGATCGTGCGCAGGTCGTGCTGCGCTTCGACGAGGGCGAGCGCATCCACATCGACTACGCCGAACTCTCGAGCGAGGCGATCACGTTCACCGGCCGCGGCTGGCTCGAGGGGGGGCGCGCGCGGGTGCGGCTCGTGCATGAGCTCGGCAGGCCGGTGATCGATCGCGTGCCGGTGATCGGCTGGCTGTGGCGGCTCGTCAAGGGCAGCCTCGTGGCGATCGAGATCAGCGGACCGCTCGACGACGCGCGGGTGATCGCGATCCCGCTGCCGGCGGTGGTGGATCCGTTCCGCGACCTGTTCGGCAAGTGAGCCGCGAGCCAACACCGCCACCGCCCTTGCGTATCCGATGGTCTCGGGGCATGGTGTCCCCACGAACGAGTCCCGGACGACCGGCTGCAGCGACGGCGCGAGGCCGTCGGCACGGTCCCGCAGGCAGAGGAGGTGTTTCGGTGAAGGGGGTGCAACGTAGCGGAGCTCGCGTGGCTCTCGCGATCGGAGCGGTGCTGCTCGGACTCGCCCCGGCGGCGGTCGGGGCCGAAGACAAGCTGCCCACGATCAGCAAGGTGACCGAGGGCTACCAAGCCGCGCAGGGCTTCTTCCACGTCTACCGCAAGAAGAACCGACTGCTGATCGAGGTGCCGCGCGGCCGGATCGATCGGCCCTTCCTGCTCGCGACGAGCGTGAGCGGCGGCAGCCCCATGGCGGGCTGGCAGTGGACCGACGCGCTCGTGGAGTGGCAGCGGCTCGACCGCAAGCTGCTGCTCGTCGAGAAGAACGTGCGCTACCGAGCGAACCGCAACGACCCGCTGCACGAGGTCGTGCAGCGCACCTACACCGACCGGCTCATCAAGGCGGTGCCGATCGGCGCCGAGGAGCCCGGCTCGCCGCGCCGCGGGGTGCTGATCGACGGCAACCGCCTGTTCGCGCAGTACGCCTCGGCGTTCTTCGGCCGGCTCGGCCGGCAGCTCGATCCGTCGGTGGCGCGGATCACGAAGGTCAAGGTGTTCCCGAACAACGTCGAGATCGCGGTGACCATGCCCGACCGCAACGACGGTTCGCTCGTGACGCTGTACTACAGCCTCACCGCGCTGCCGAAGCCGGGCTACCGTCCGCGGCCGGCCGACGATCGGGTCGGCTACTTCCTCACCGCGGCCAAGGACTTCTCGCGTCCGGGCAGCGGTGACCGCTTCGTGCGCTACATCAACCGCTGGCGGCTCGAGAAGGCAGACCCGAGCCTCAAGCTCAGCCCGCCCAAGCGCCCGATCGTCTTCTACATCGAGAAGAGCGTGCCGGTGCGCTACCGCCGCTTCGTACGCGCCGGCATCGAGGCGTGGAACAAGGCGTTCGAGAAGATCGGCTTCACCGGGGCGATCGTGGTGCGGCAGCAGACCGCCGACAACGAGTTCGCCAACCTCGACCCGGAGGACGCCCGCTACAGCTTCTTCCGCTGGATCACCTCCGACCAGGCGTTCGCCATGGGCCCGTCGCGCGTCGATCCCCGCACCGGCGAGATCTTCGACGCGGACATCATCTTCGACGACGCCATGGTGCGCAGCTACCTCGGCGACTACGAACTCATGCTCAAGCGCACCCCGGGGGCCTTCTTCTCGCCGCGCCAGCGCGAGCTCATGCGCCGCGATCCGCGCGAGAATCCGCTGTTCGGAACGCGCTACTTCGACCCCGGCGCGCTCGAGGCGCAGCCGCTGTTCGGACGCCACGACCTCGGCCAGCGTGGTCTGTGCTCGCTCGGCGAGGGGATCCAGCACCAGCTCGGTTTCGCCAACCTCGTGCTCGCGGCCGCCAAGAAGCCCGAGACGAAGGAGGAGCCGTGGCCCGAAGAGTTCCTCGGCGCCATGATCCAGGAGGTCGTCATGCACGAGGTCGGCCACACCCTCGGGCTGCGGCACAACTTCGCCGCCTCGACGCTGCGCGATCTCTCCGAGATCAACAGCGACAAGGCCCCGCGGGTGCTCGGCGGCTCGGTCATGGACTACAACCCCGTCAACGTCGCGGGTCCGGACGAGACGCAGGGGCAGTACATCACCCGCGATCTCGGCCCCTACGACTACTGGGCGATCGAGTACGGCTACAAGCCGGTCAAGAACGACAAGGAACTCGAGGCGATCGCGAAGCGGGCGACCCGCCCCGAGCTGGCCTACGCCACCGACGAGGACGCCGACGCGGCCGATCCCTACGTCAACCGCTTCGATCTCGGCAAGGATCCGCTCGCATACGCGAAGAAGCGCACCGCACTCGCGCGCTGGCTGCTGTCCGACGTCGAGAAGCGCATCCTGCGCGACGGCGACGACTACGCGCGGCTGCGGCGCGCGGTCAACATGCTCACCTTCGAAGTCCTGTTCTCCGGCGCCCTCGCCTCCCGCTTCGTGGGCGGCGAACGCTACTACCGGTTCCACAAGGGCGATCCCGGAGCGAAGGAGCCCATCGAGCCGGTGGCGGCGGACAAGCAGCGCGAGGCGTTGCGCTTCATCTGTGACGAGATCCTGAGCGCCAAGGCGTTCGAGCTGCCGGCGGAGCTGCTGCGCAAGCTGCGCGCGAGCCGCTGGAGCCACTGGGGCGTGCACACCTCGGATCCGGGCTACGACTACGAGGACCGGGTGTTCGCCATGCAGGCGTTGATCGTGGGACGGCTGCTCGATCCCGAGCGTCTCGATCGCGTGGCCGATCAGCGCTACAAGGTCGCCGATCCGGACAAGGCGCTCACGCTCGGCGAGCTGTTCGACACGCTCACCGACGCGATCTTCTCGGAGTTCGCCCCGGCCTCGGTCGAGGCGTTCGACGCCGACGCGGGCCCGCTCGTCTCGCCGCTGCGGCGCAACCTGCAGCGCGCCTATCTCGGCTGGCTGATCCGCGTGGCGGTCGAGGGTCGCGGCGCCGGTCCGGCGATCACGCGCGCGCTCGCCTACGCCGAGCTCACGAAGCTGCAGGATCGCTTCCAGGACGCGGTCCAGATCACGGGACTCGATCCCGAAACGCGTGCGTACGTGCAGGAGTCGCTCGTGCGCAGCCGCAAGGCGCTCGAGGCCTCCTACCAGGCGCAGTGAGCAGACGGCGGGATCTCCGCCCGATCCCCGCAGGGGGCGCGGTGCGCGACAGCGCCCGCGCCCCCTGCGTTCGTTGCGACGGACGCCGCGCCGGCGGTCAGCGCCGGTCCTCCGGATGGCTCGCCCCTCGCAGCTCCCGACGACGTCGCGAGACGAGCCGCAGCAGACCCGGCAGCTGGCCGACGGCGCGCAGTGCCGAGTCGGCCCCGAGCGCGATCGCGCGGCGCAGCAGCCGCCGGGCTGTCTCCGTGTACGGGAACCACCACGGATCGCCGGGCTCGCGCGCGCGGTCGAGCAGCAGCACGTGCGGGCGCGTGAGGTGCTCGAGCGCGAGTTCGCTCGAGGTCACCCCACTTCCGCTGCGCTTCACCCCGCTCCACGGCAGCTGCGGCACCGCACCCGTGAAGGCGTGGTTGTTCACGAGCGCCACCCCCACCTCGAGCTGCAGCGCGAGCCGACGGGCGCGCGCCAGATCGCGCGACCAGATCGAGCCGTTGAGCCCATAGTCCGACGCGTTCGCCCGCGCGATCGCGTCCTCGGCGCGTTCGACCGCCACCACCGGCAGCAGCGGCCCGAAGCTCTCCTCGGTCATGACGAGCGCGTCCTCGGGCAGATCGGTCAGGATCGTGGGCTCGAGGTAGCCCCCCTCCCGGAACGTCCCGCCGCACAGGATCCGGGCGCCGCGCGCGCGCGCGTCCTCGAGATGGCGGCGCACCGTCTGCCGCTGCGCCTCGGTGGCGAGCGGTGTGAGTTCGCCGTCCGGGCCCACGCGGATCGCGCGCGCGAGGTCGACGAGCAGATCGAGCAGCGGGCGCGCCACCGCCCGCTCCACGTAGACCCGTTCGATCGCCGCGCAGTTCTGCCCCCCGTTGAAGAACGCGGCCCACACGATCCCGCGCGCGGTGCGCTCGAGATCGCAGTCGGCGCACACGATCGCGGCGTCCTTGCCGCCAAGCTCGAGGCTCACCGGCGTGAGCGTGCGGGCGGCCGCCTCGGCCACCGCGCGGCCCGCGCGCACCGAGCCGGTGAACACGAGCCGGTCGCAGCCCGCACTCGCCACCGCCGCCCCCACCTCGGGACCGCCCTCGAGCACCACGAGCAGACCGTCGGGCAGCAGCGGCTCGAGCAGCGAACGCACGAACGCACTCGCATGCGGGGTGTGCTCGCTCGGCTTCCACAGCACGGCGTTGCCCGCGAGCAGCGCCGGCACCAGGGTGCGCAGGGGGATCGCGATCGGCAGGTTCCACGGCGTGATCAGGCCCACGACGCCGACCGGCAGCCG
>RFJN01000510.1 GCA_003694875.1 Planctomycetota bacterium
GGCAGCGTCTCGACGCCCCCGGCTGGATCCACAGGAAAGCCCGAGACGGGGGGAATCGAACCCGACATGGCACAGGCCTCCGCGCAGCGTCGCCGCCACCCCTCGCGGCGCGCGCCCCGAGGATACCACGGCCGCACAGCCCCGTGCACGCACGGGCCCCTGCTTCCGCCCCACCCGCTCCACGGCACTCCCCGACCACCCTCCGAACGATCCGGATTTGCGCCTCTCCTCGCGATACCGGATCCATCGGGGCGGATCGTTTCCGCACACCGAGGAGGCCCGGGCGTGAGTTTCGGACGACGACTCAAGTTTCTGCGGCGGCGCGAGGGGCTGCCGATCGGCAAGGTGGCCGACCAGGTCGGGCTGCCGCGCGAACTGTTGCGCGACATGGAGGCCGGCCGTCGCCCGCCCACCCCCGAGGTCGTCCATACCCTCGCCGCCCACTTCCGGGTCAAGCCGAGCTACTTCGAACCGCGCGACCGGCGCCCGAGTCCGCCCGCCGACCTGCCCGTCAAGCACCCGCGGGCGAGCGCCTCGGGACGCTGGCGCAAGCGTCGTCCGAGCCCGCGCGTCACGATCTCGATCGACGACTTCGCCTACTTTCGCGACGCGGACGGCGCTGCGAACTCCGCCGCCACGCAGTCTCCGAGCGAGCCGAGCGCAGCACAACGGTCCGTCGCGGATCGGGCCCCCGACCCCGCCCCCCACCGACCCGACACAGCGCTGCCGCTCGGCGCTCCGCCCGGCGGCCGCCGACGCACGACCGCCGCCAGCTCTCCTGTCGCCTCGCCCCCTCCGCCGACCGAAACGGACGGAACCGACCTCGAGGCGGCGCTGCAGGCCGCCGCTCCGAAGGCGCTTCTGTGTGCGATCGCGCGGGCGCTCGTCGCGGGCGGGGTGTGCAGCGAGCGGCAGCTTCTCGACGCGCTCGCGCGCTTCGGCACCGGGCCGGCCTGAGGACGCAGGCGGGCGGACGCCTCAGCGCTCGAGGATCTGTCGACCGAGCACGCGCACGAGACGCCGCCGCGCGCGGCGGATCTCGCGGGCTCGCGCCCCCGGGAAGCGCTCGGGATTGAGCGCGAGGGTGCCGTGGCGCAGGTGCACGCACAGCCGCTCCATGTGGGCGGGCGCGAGCAGCCGCACCCGCTCGCCCGCCGCCTCGAGTCCCTCGGCGAGATCCTGCCCCACCCGGCCCGAGCGACCGGGCCGGAACGACAGTCCGAGCCGCCGCAGCGTCTCGACGCGATAGATCGCGCGGTTGGGGCGCAGATAGCGCCATTCGGGGCCGCGCCGCTCGCGCCGCAGCCACTTGAAGAAGCGGTTGATCCGTCCGAGCGTCGCCGGATCCTTGGTCGTCCCCGCCGCGGCGGCCCCCTGCACCGCCTCGAGCAGGACGGCGAAGAACGCCGCCGATCGCGGCAGCGCGTCGCTGTCGAGGGTGAGCAACAACGGTCGGCGCGCGGCCGCGAGCGCGGCGTCGAGCGCCGCCCCGTGCGCCTCGGGCCCGGGCGCCACGTCGTCGAGCGCGATCAGTTCCACCCCCTCGCACGCCGCCGCCCACGCCCGGCTCCCGTCGTCCGAGCCCGTGTCGACCACGAGCAACTCGGCCCCCGGCGCCCAGCGACGCACCCGCCCCACCACCTCCTCGAGCAGGCGTCGCGTACGGTAGCTCGGGATCGCGACCGTGATCGCCGCCGTGTCCCCGCTATCCGCCACGTCCCGTTCCCCGTCCGCCCTTCCGATCCGCAGCCGATCATACCGTCGCCGCCCGGGGTGGGCACGGCGCGTGACGCACGAGCTCGCCCTCGACGAACAGGCGCACGAAGCACGCGAACGTCCACAGCCCGTACAGCGCGCGTCCGTGATCGGCCCGCCCGGCGCGGTGTTCGGCGAGAAGCCGCTCGAGGTGCGCGGCGGGCGCCACGCCCGCCTCCCGGAACGACGGGTGTCGCAGCGCCTGCGCAAGCCGCTCGTGCCAGCCCGGCCGCCGCAGCCACGCGCCCACCGGCACCCCGAAGCCGCGCTTCGGCCGGCGCGCGATCCCGGGCGGCAGCAGATCGGCGAACGCCGCGAGCACAAGCGCCTTGCCGCGCCACGGCACCGGGGCGTGCCGCCGTGCGGGCAGTGCGCAGGCGAGGCGGGCGAGGCCCGGGTCGCACAGCGGCGCGCGCGTCTCGAGTCCGTGCGCCATGGCGGCGCGGTCGCTCTTCGCGAGCAGATCGTCGGGCAGATACACCCGCAGATCGAACGCCGCCGGCCCGCCCGCGGCGAGCACCGCCCGCCGCACCGCGCGCAGACTCGCCGGATCGTGCTGCACCGCGAGCCAGCGCGCATACCGGCCGGCCGCGTCGTCACCGAGCGCCGCGAGCAGTCGCCGCGCCTGCGCCAGCAGACCGCGCCCGCCCGCCCCTCCGTGCGCCACCCGCGCCACCGTGCGCCGCAGCGCTCCGGGCAGCACGCGATCGAGCGCATCGAGCGGGCCGACAAGCCGACGGCGACGGTAGCCGACGAAGAGCTCGTCGCCGCCGTCGCCGGTGAGCGCCACCGTGATCCGCTCGCGCGCCCAGCCGCACAGCCGATCGAGCGCGAGCGCGGACTCGTCGCCGAAGGGCGCGCCGTGGCGCAGCAC